>CAYPYM010000109.1:0-2060 GCA_964414435.1 uncultured Ignavibacteriales bacterium
TCAAACAGGTTGGCCTCGACCGTGATCCGTTTCTCCGGGTTGAAGTAGTTATGGCCGATAAACATCATGCCGTCAAACTCCTCACCATCGACCTGCGCCCAGCAGGCATACACGCCCTCGTGCGGGAGCAGCTTGCGGCTGTTGTAATGCACGTTGGCGGTCGGATACCCGAGCTTCCGCCCGAGCCCGATACCGCGCTCGACCGTGCCGTAAATGGCGTACTCGTGGCCGAGCAGCCGGATCGCTTCATCGAAGCGGTTGTCGGTCAGGGCCTTCCTGATGCGCGACGAGGACACCGGCTGGTCGTCAACCAGCACCGGAGGCACAACTTCGACTTCAAAGCCGAGTTCCGCCCCCATCTTCTTCAACGCCGCAATATCACCGCTCCGGTTTTTGCCGAGCGCATGATCGTAACCTACAATGAGCTTCTTAATTCCGACTTTGTCAACGAGGATATCGCGGACAAACTGCTCCGCGGGCGTATTCATCAGCTCCTGGTTGAAATCGAGCACCAGAACCTTGCCGTGGAAGAAGTCGGGTACGAACTTCTCCTTCTCCTCGATCGTGGTCAACAGCATCGGGACATTTTTCGGGGTCACCAGGACCCGCGGATGGGGGTGGAAGGTGATCAGCACGGCCCGGGCGTCATTGGCGATACTCTGCTCGCGGACCCGGCGGAAAATCTCCCGGTGGCCGCGGTGAATGCCGTCAAAAGTGCCCAGGGTGGCGATCACCGGGCGGGTATCCTCCTCCCGGGAGTATTTCTCGATGCCTCTGATAAACGTCGTTGTCAATTCAGCACCCGCAAATAGGTAAACATGTTGTCAGCCGCGAGATCGGCGGCGTCGGAGGAAACCCCGGCGGTCCCGATCGCCAGTACCCGGCCGTCGGAACTCTTCAGCAAAACATGATCGCCGGCGGCAAAACGGCCCTCGAATCCGGCAATATCGGCCGGAGTCGGCGCCTTGCCCTGAATCACCCGCGCGCTGAACTCATCGGTTACTTTCATGGCGGCCAGCGGCAGCACCTGTTCGGAGCCGAGCAGACGGCCCTCGATTTCGCCCGAGTCGACAGCCGCCTCGACCTGCGCCAGCGTCAGGGCGGTCGTCAGATCGATATCGCCGATCCGGGTCCGGGTGAGTCCGGCCAGATAGGCCCCGCACCCCACCCGGTTGCCGAGATCGTCGGCCAGCGAGCGGATATAGGTCCCGGAGGAACAGGTCACCCGGAGTTTCAGCGTCGGCGCCTGCCAGTTGAGGCGCTCGATTTCATAAATTGTTATCTCACGCTCGGGGCGCGGCGCCTCTCCTCCGCGGCGGGCGATGCGATAGAGCGGCTCACCACCCACCCGCACCGCCGAATAGAGCGGCACCTGCTGGCGGATGCGCCCGACAAAGCCGAGCAGCAATTCGTCGATATCGCTGTCGGACATGGGCGGTACCTCAGCCGGGACCGCCTCGGGGTCAATTCCCTCGCGGTCGAATGTCTCGGATTTCAGCCCGAAGCGGATCCCTGCTTCATAGGTCTTGTCCAGCCCGATCACGAAGCGCGCGACCTTGGTGGCGCGGCCGAGACAGACCAGGAGCAGGCCATCGGCCAGCGGATCCAGGGTGCCGGTATGGCCGATCCGGCGCTGGTCGAGAATGCGTCGAAGCGCCTGGACGGCATCGTGGCTGGTCATGCCGACCTCTTTGCGCAGCGGCAGGATGCCGTGGTATCGACTAGCCTTTTTTCCCATGGCGCGCCTTCGTCAGGACTTCGATTATTTCGATTTTGGCCGCTTCCAGTCCGAGCGGCACGGTGCAGCCGGAGGCATTGAAATGCCCGCCGCCGCCGTACCGAGAGGCAATATCGGCCACGTTAATGCCGTCGCGTGAGCGCAGCGACACCCTCGTATGGGTCGCGTCCTGTTCCTTGAACAGGGCGCCGATTTCGACCGTCTCCGTGAACAGTGTAAAGTCGACCAGCCCGTCCGACTCCGAGACGCTGGCGCCGGTTGCTTCCAGCAACTTGTTCGTCAGGGTCATCACGCAGATGTGCTCGTGGTCGTGAAACTCGAT
>CAYPYM010000109.1:2070-8128 GCA_964414435.1 uncultured Ignavibacteriales bacterium
GATCGTGCTGAGCACCCCGGCGGTCAGTTTCATGGTCGAAGCACTCAGGTTGTAATACACCTGATCCGTAATCTTCTTCGGGTCGGCGCCGGCGGCGATCAGTCGTCCGACCACTTCCATCGTGCGGGGGGCGGTCGCCTGAAACCGGAAACGGCCGGTATCGGTCATGATCGCGGTGTAAAGCTGTTCGGCCATGGCCGGATCGATGTTCACTTCAAGCGCCTCGAACAGATCGAACACCATCTCCCCCACCGACGACCGGGTCGGGTCGATCCAGTTGATTTCGCCGAAATCACCCGATTCGTAGTGGTGGTCGATGTTGACGATCCGGACGCTGTCGGTCAGGAACCTGGCAGCCTTGCCGATCCGGTCGAGCACCGGGCATTCGAGCACGATCGCAGTGTCGATCGTGAAGTCATCCGGGACGTCCTCGATCGGGCGGATCTGATTGACGCCCTCAAGGAAACGATATTTGCGCGGCAGTTCCGCGTCGCGGACCAGAAACACATCTTTGCCGAGTGAGCGCAGGTAGGCCGCGAAGGCCAGCTGGGTGCCGATCGCGTCGCCGTCGGGGTCAACATGCGAGCCGACCAGCACGCGGCCGGCGTCGTCGATCAGGCGGCGGATGTCCGCGACCGGCGGGGCAACGGTGACGGGGTCGTCACTGCTTTTCTGTGTCACTCTTGATCTCATTCAACAACTGCTCGATACGGATGCCCTCCTCGATCGACGGATCGAACTTGAAGGTGAATTCCGGGATGTACCGGACCCGCATCAGTCCGCCGACTTCGTGGCGGATTCGCTTCTTTTCGCGCTCGAGGTAGCCGGCGACTTCGTCGCGTTCGGCCTCTCCCCCGAGCACCGAATAGTAGATTGTGGCATAGCGCAGGTCGTTGCTCAGCCGGACGCGCGTGAAGGTCACCATGCCGTGGACTTTTTCGGCCAGTTCGGCGTCCATCATGGTGGAGATATCGCGCAGCATCTGTCCGCCGAGCCGCGAGGTGCGACGTTTATCAGCCATGTCAGTATGTCTCCGTGACGTAATCGGCCAGGATCACGTCACCGTTGGAACCAATCTTCGACACCACTTTGGACATCACCTGATGACCGAAGGAGGTGCTGTTGGAAACGACCGCGGCGCCGAGCACGGCGGAGCGCAGCCGGTCCTGTTCGTCGACCTCGGCGATTGAGATGTTGAAGTCGTTCCGCAACCGGGCGATAAGCGACTTCAGGATCCGCCGCTTTTCCTTGAGCGAGGATATGCCCGGCAGGTCGAGCCGTACTTTCAAAACCACCGTAACCAATCGTCTTCACCCTACAGGGTGCGCGCCTCCTCGACCATCTCGAGGAATTCAAGCGCGTCGCCGACCTTGATGTCGTCGTAGTTCTCGAGTCCGACGCCGCATTCGAAGCCCTCTTTCACCTCGCGGGCGTCTTCCTTGAAGCGCTTGAGCGAGCCGATATGACCGCGGTGAATCACCTTGCCGTCGCGGACCAGCCGGACGTTGTCTTTCCGGTTGACCCGGCCCTCCTTGACGTAACAGCCGGCGATAACGCCGACCTTGGGGACGCGGAACGTATTGCGGACTTCAGCGAGGCCGACGAATTCTTCGCGGACAGTCGGTGAAAGCAGTCCTTCGAGCGCTTTCTTGACGTCCTGCTCGGCCTCGTAAATGATGTCGTACAGACGGACGTCGACCTTCTCGGTTTTGGCCACCTCGCGGGCCCGGGTGTCCGGGGACACCTGGAAGCCGATGATGATGGCGTCGGATGCCGCCGCGAGAAGGACGTCGGATTCGGTGATAGCACCGACTCCGCGGCGGATGATATTGGTTTTGACCTCATCGGTGGCGATCTTGCCGAGCGTGTCGGAGAGCACTTCCACCGAGCCGTCGACATCGCCCTTGATGATGAGGCGCAATTCCTTGATCTGGCCTTCCTTGATCCGGTCGAAAATCTTGTCGAGCGTAACCCGGCCGTGGCTGCGGCGCTGATCGACCTCGCGCTTGACCTGGCTCCGTTTGATCGAAATCTCCTTGGCTTCCTGGTCGTTGGCGACCGCCATGAAGCTGTCGCCGGCCTGCGGGACGCCATTGAGACCGGTGATCTGGGCCGGGCGCGACGGACCGATTTCCTGAATCGACCGGTCCTTATCGTCGGTGATCGTTCGGATGCGGCCAAAACTGGTCCCGGCGACGATTGAGTCACCGACCTGGCAGGTGCCTTTCTGGATGAGCGCCGTGACGACCGGACCGCGACCCTTTTCGAGGCGGGAGTCGATGATTACGCCCTGGGCGCGGATGGTCGGGTCGGCCTGAAGATCCATCATCTCGGCCTGCAGCAGGATCATCTCGAGCAGCTTGTCAACACCCTGCCCCGTTTTGGCGGACACCTCGACCATGATCGTCTTGCCGCCCCACTCTTCCGAGAGCAGGTTGTAGTTGGCCAGCGCCGTGCGGACCGTGTCCGGGTTGGCGGTCGGCTTATCTATCTTGTTGATTGCGACAATAATCGGCACGCCGGCGGCGCGGGCGTGATCGATCGCCTCGACCGTCTGCGGCTGCACGCCGTCATCGGCGGCTACGACCAGCACGATAATGTCGGTCACCTGCGTACCGCGGGCACGCATGGCGGTGAAGGCCTCGTGACCGGGGGTGTCGAGGAAGGTGATGCTGCCGCCTTCGCGTTCGACCTCATAGGCGCCGATGTGCTGGGTGATGGCGCCGGCTTCGCCGGCCACCACGTTGGTCTTACGGATGAAGTCGAGGAGCGAGGTTTTACCGTGGTCGACGTGTCCCATGATCGTGACGACCGGGGCGCGTTTCTCCAGGTGCTCGTCCTGCTCTTCTTCCTTAATCTCGTCGCCGATCTCGGCCATCTGGGCCGTCTCGAAGCCGAATTCGCTGGCGAGCGTTTCGATCGTGTCGAGATCGAGCCGCTGGTTGATGGTGGCCATCATGCCCATTTCGAACAGCTTTGTGATCAGTTCGGCCGGCTTGCGGTCCATAATGTTGGCCAGTTCGGCCACCGACATGAACTCGCTGACTTCGATCAGGTTTTCCGGGCCGGTTTCGACCACGCGGCCGTCGGCGCCGCGTTTATAGCGCCGTTTGGTCTTGCCGCCGGACAGTCCGGCCATGGTCGACTTGAAGCTGCGGGCGACCGCGGTTTTGTCGACCGTGTGGCGGCCTTTCTTTTTGCGGCGGTCTTTTTTCTTCTGCTTCTTCTCGAACCGGCGCATCCATCCGGCCACGTCGGACTTGGAGTCATCTACCTTGATACCACCGATACGGGTCGCCTTGCGCTCGGCCGCCTCTTTCACCTGGGCTCGATGCTCCATTTCCTTCTTGGCTTCGGCCTTCTCGTGGTGGAATTTCTTCTTGGCCGCGGCGATCATCTCGGGGGTCGCGATGGACATGTGGGACTTCGGCTGAAAACCCAGTTCCCGCAACACCGTGACCATGGCGTTCGGGGAGGGCGGGTACTCCTTGGCGTGCTCGTGAGTCCTTGTGTTCTCGGCTGCCAGAGTGCGGGCGCTACCTCCCCGGACATGTTACATCGTGCGGTTCGTCGGTGTATAATCTGTCCGTTATTTCGAATCGTCATCTTCCTCTTCTTCGTCTTCGACGTCGACCTCTTCCATGTCGGGAGCGCCGGCTTCGGGTACGTCGTCGGCCTCGGTGACGACTTCCTCGTCATCTTCGAAGACGTCTTCTTCGCTGAGCTTCTCCTCGCGGAGTTTTTCGCCCGAGCTCTCAGCTTCTCTGGCCTCCTCGGCCTTGCGCTTTTCGTAGTCCGCTTCCAGCTGGACGACGAACTCTTTGGCGCGTTCGATCAGGGTCTCGGCGGTCTTTTCGCCCAGGCCCTCGATTTTGACCAGCGCTTCGATACTCGTATTGGCGAGCCGCTGGACGGAACCGATATCGGCGTCGGCCAGTCGCTCTTCGAGTTTCGGCCCGACCCCTTCGAGGCGGCCGACCGGTACGAGCATCTCGGCTTCGCGGTGCTTCATCTCGTTGTACTCGGTCTCGGACATGATGTTGACCTTCCAGCCGGTGAGCTTGGAGGCCAGGCGGGCGTTCTGCCCGTTACGGCCGATCGCGAGCGACAGCTTGTCGTCCTCGACCGCGACCGTCATTTTCTGTTCGAGGTCATCGACATCGATATTGACCACCTTGGCCGGGGCCAGGGCGCGCGTAACGAAGATCTCCGAGTTGCCCGAGTAGGGCACGATATCGATGCGCTCGTTGTTCAGTTCGCGCACGATCGACTGCACCCGGACACCCTTGATGCCGACACAGGCGCCGACCGGGTCGATGCGATCGTCGGACGAGTACACGGCCACCTTGGCGCGCTCGCCGGGTTCGCGGGCGATCGCCTTGATCTCGATCACGCGTTCGTAGATCTCGGGCACCTCCAGCTCGAACAGGCGGCGCAGGAATTCGTTGCTCACGCGGGAGAGGATAACCTGCGGCCCGCGGGTCGCTTTCTGCACGTCGAGGATGTAGCAGCGGATGCGGTCGCCCTGGCGGAACTTCTCGCGCGGGATCTGTTCCTTGATCGGCATGATGCCCTCGCCGCGGCCGAGATTCACGATCACGTTGCCCTTGTCGATCTGCTGCACGACACCGGAGACGAGGGTCGACACCTTGTCGATATACTCGTCGTAGATGCGATCGCGTTCGGCCTCGCGGACCTTCTGGATCAGGATCTGCTTGGCGGCGGCGATAGCGTTACGGCCGAACTCGATTTCATAGTCGATGAAGATCTCGAGTTCGTCGCCCAGTTCGGCCTCCGGGTCGATCTCCTTGGCCTCCGGCAGGGTGATCTCGACGTTGGCGTCGGTGACCGTATCGACCACCCGTTTGGTGGCGATCATTTCGAGTTCGTTTGATTTGCGGTCGAACCGGAACGTGATGTTGTCGGTGAAGGTGTACTTCTTCTTCGCAGCCGCCATCAGGCCGGCCTTGAGCGTTTCCAGGACCGTATCGAACTCGATGTTTTTTTCGCGGGCGATGACCGTCATCGCCTCTATCATGTCGAAAGACATTGTGCCCTCTCCATCAAAACACTATTTTTGCCCGCGCGATTTCCGCCAGCGGGACATGCCATACTTCGTCCTCGTGACGGAATTCCACCTCAGAATTGCTGGCGGAGACAATCTCGGCCGTCAGCTTCCTGCGCTTGCTGTCGACGAATTCCACGCGGACTGTTTCACCGATCCGGTATTTGAAATCGCGCGCTTCGGTCAGCGGGCGATCCAGTCCGGGAGATGATACCTCCAATGTATAACCATTCCGGAACCAGTCTGTTCCATCGATCACATCGCCTATAACCCGTGACAGCCGGGCGTATTCGTCAAGCTTCGTGCCGTGCGACGAATACACGAAAAACCGGAGCGTCGTCGTGTGTTTGTACCGCGACAACGCCATCGAGGCAATCTCGGCTCCTTCCGAGCGGAGCGGCTGCTCCAGCCGCGCGAGTATCTCTTCTTTCAGCTTCTCGTCAGCCACGGGTCGTTTCCAGTAGACAAAGGGTGGGCTCACGCCCACCCAGAATCCGTTAATATATGGTAACTTCGGTCACCATGCAACCAAATAATGGCCCATTTAGTTGAGGCGGTCGAGCAGCGCCTGAACCGCCGCTACGACCCCGTCGAGCGGCACCAGCTCCACCCCGCCGGTGCGGGCTTTCAGCTCCACCTTACCCTCTTTGAGCCCCTTGTCGCCGATAATGACCCGGGCGGGCAGCCCGATCAGGTCGGCATCGTTGAACTTAACGCCGGCCCGTTCGGTCCGGTCATCCCAGAGGACATCGATCCCGACTGCTTCCAGCTCGGCGTAGATCTTCTCGGCGGCCTCGACATGCTCCGCCTTCTCCATGTTAAGCGGTATCAGTTCAACAAGATACGGCGCAATATGTTTGGGCCAGATAATACCGTTGTCGTCGTAGTACTTCTCCAGCGCCGCCTGCGGGGTGCGAGTGATGCCGATCCCGTAGGAACCCATGATGATCGGGTGCTCCTGCCCGTCAGCGTCGAGGAACTTCGCCCCGAGCG
>CAYPYM010000110.1:0-8084 GCA_964414435.1 uncultured Ignavibacteriales bacterium
TAGTTGGCAGCCATCGTTTCCGGAGTCCGGCCATCAATACTTACCGGCGCAAGAGTTCGCAGCCAAACGACGCCGTCGATACTCTCGAATCCTTCCTCGGGAGTTCGTTCTACGAAAGAGACGATGCTGGGCTCGATCACAATCGGAGAATTCCCCCGCAGGCAACTCAAATAGGCAGCCTGCATGGCGGTGTCAGCGGCATATCGTAGCGCGAATGTTACTACTGTCGCGGAGTCGGGTGTTCCTAGTTCCTTAAGTCGAACCCCTTCGAATACGAGGGTGTACTCGGGAGCCAACTGGAATCCCGTCTTTTCGAGCCTCACAATTTCGGCCTGGACGGCGAGCATCCCGAGCAGACTATCCGCCAACTGCCGGGCATAGGAGCCGCCCGGACCGTAGAGCTGGCAGTCGAGACTTTCGTCCTGGTAGACGATCGTGGGCCGGTCGGAACCCTGATCGCCAGCCGCACTGCTAAGGTTGGCCGGTCCGGTATTGGTGATGCCGGCGTCGCTTTGCGAGGTTGAATCGGTGTTGCAGCCCACAATGAGATTGATGAATGACACCATTAACATCGCCGCGATCAGTTTGGAAAATGTGCTCCTGTACATAATGTACCCTCCTCAAAGTACTTTAGCAATGCATCCTTTTCCGGGCTCCATGAAAAGCCCGGTGGGCCCGACGCAGCTGAATCGGTGATACTCCTTACGGTTGCCTCGCGTACGGCCCTCACGGATGGAACACAGCCGCCCCAACGCCTCCTTCTCACTATTCGGTCGCGCGTCCACATATTCAGCAAGGATCCTCTCGGGCGTCATCCACAGACCATCACATTCCGTGCCGGATGCGAGGGGCGGGCGCATTATCAGCGCAATGCGCTGTGAATCACGCGCTTATCGTGGAGTGCGGGAACTATGGTGAGACGGTCGAAACGGCGGCAAAACGGGTGGGGCGACGCACGGGGCGGCGCAGGCGGCGGAGCCGCTCCTGAACCCTGTTGGGGCGGGCCAGGTTAGCCACGCGTGGGTGCGCCGGGCCGGGGCGACGCACGCGCGACGCAGCAACGTAGCAACGCCGGGGGGAAGGATTGTAGTTAGGTGACAGGGTTCCACCACAAAGGGCGGGCCATCCGGCCTTCAAAACCATCGAAAAAGAGCAGGTCCGATCGCCCGCCGGACGAGCTTTTCTGGGGTGGGTGATTGTCCGAGTTCTTTTTGGGCGGAGGCGTTCCACCGCCCCCGCGGGGAACCGTCCACGGGATATCGCGATGGTACTCAATCCCATGTTCGATCAGCTTGATAAGCTGCGGACGATGGAGCTTTACCCGGTAGATTCCGACCGTGTCCCCCTTGATAAGATCGCCGAGCAGGTCACGGGCGAAGGCGAAATCGGATGAGTCGGACAGATCAAGGGAAACGTCGTGGATGTTATTCGGCGGGTTGGCCGCTACGGAGTCGTGTCGCCGATGCACTTCCTCGCGAATCTGTTCGTCGGTGTAGGTGCGGGCGCGGTGGAACTCTCTCTCGCCCTCGTAGCGAACCCAGACGCGCTGGCCGATCCAGATAGTTTCCTGCGGGGAGCCGGCCAGAGGTTGGTCTTCCTTGCTTCGCATGAGGCGCAACTGCTGCTGTTCCTTGAGAGGGAGGCTGTCGAACAGGGCACTGTCACCCGGTTTGATGGGGATGTACGTCCTCGTGGTTCCCCCCGGCGGCGGCGCCGGCTTTGCCTGCTGCTCGGCCCATCGGCGCATCAGTTCCGCCGAGGCGTCGGCCTGCTGTTCGGCCAAAGACTTGGGCTCGCCCACATCAACCCATTTCCTCGGGTCGTCCCAGACCGCCTTAATGCTATCACCGGACGTAACGAAGTAACGCGGAAATATAAATCTGTCTTTCCCACACTGAGTTTCAAGGGTCAAGCCGCTCGTGTCATCGACCGGGACCGTCAGACTCACGCGCGTGCTGACGAATTCGGGCGGATGAACGAGCACCTGCCACTCTTCTGGTCCGACGTACTCCAAACCGTCGGTTTCCACCACACGAACGGTGATCAGGTCGTTGCACTCTGCATGGATATTCCATAACGTATCCCACCCGACCGCCACATCCAGTTCAACCCGGCCGCTGACCGGATCGTACGACACCGGCTCGATCGTGCACCGAAACGGCGCGAAGATCCCAGGGGCAGCATGCGCCGTCCCCGCCGGCATCACCGTGAGCCCAAGCCCGAGCAATAGCAACACTGCTACACAAGACTTCTTCATTTGTCCCTCCGTGCTTCGATTAGAGGTCGCTGCCCTGTACAAAGGACGTCCGAAGGCAGGAGCGCGTTCAGTCGGCGCGGGCGTGCAGGGCCTTCGGGAATTCGGCCGCTAGTTCGGAGACCCAAGTGAATCCTGTCTCGCTATCGCGGCGCTGATCGAATCCAGATCGTGCCGGAAGCGTCTGAAGCCCGGAGAGCGGACAAAATCGCCGAGCATTCCAATTAAGCCATTGCACAGCAAGCACATAACCTACGCCCGACCACGGGCGGAACGATCCGGAAAAGCCGTACCCGGCACTTGACTTTCTCCGTCAAATGCTTATACTTACCCGCTATGCCGGAAACCGGCCGAGGCCATATTACGCTCATTCTCGGACTGGGCAATATCGGTTCGCGCTACGACGGGACCCGCCACAATATCGGGTTCGACGTGCTCGACCGAATCGCCGAATCGCACCGCGCCGGGTTCCGGAAGGCCGACGACCTGTACGATCTGTGCACGATCACGGCGGGCGAACACGAAGTCCCGCTCGTCAAGCCGCGCACGTACGTGAACCGATCGGGCTGGGCGGCCGAGGATCTTTTACAGCGCTACGACCTGATGCCCGAGCAGATGCTCGTGGTGGTCGACGATTTCGCGCTGCCGCTGGGACGGCTTCGGTTCCGAAGCTCCGGCAGCGACGGCGGCCACAACGGGCTGCTGTCGATGATCGAGACGCTCGGCACGACCTCGTTCCCGCGCCTTCGGCTGGGAATCGGGCCGGCGCCGGAGGGAATCGACCCGGCCGACTTCGTCCTGGCGCGATTCGCGCCGGACGAACTCGAGGCGAAAGAGGCTATGATCAGAGCCGCCGCCGAGGCGGTTGTCTTTACCATAGATCATCGTTTCGACGAAGCGATGAGCACATATAACGCGAACCCTGCTTGGTTGCCACCCACTGATGGCGACCAGGCCGTTTGAACCTTAACCAACGACCGAAGGGAGATCAGTGAATGCGCGTTTACGAAACGACGTTTATTGTCAATCCCCAGACAGATGATGCCACGATCGATCAGCACGTATCGTCGGTATCGGACATGATCACCGGCCACGGCGGCAAGCTCCTGCACGAAGACCGCATGGGCACCCGTCGCCTGGCCTACCCCATCAACAAGCTGACCCAGGGGTACTACCATTCCTTCATCTACGAGGCGCCCAAAGAGGTGCTGCCCGAGCTGGAGCGGTATTTCCGCCTCAACGAGCAGTATCTGCGGTTCCTGACCGTACTGTTCGAGGGCGACGTGGCCAAGCTGACGCACGAGCGTCAGGAACGGGCCGGGGGCGAGAGCGGTGACGGTGATGAGAGACCGCGCCGGCGTTCCCGCAACAACAAGGAGGACGGCGATGATCGGTCGGATGACTCCGATGATTCCGACGGCTCCGATGATTCCGATGAATCCGACAATGATGAGGAGGAGTAACCGTGGCGGCTTATTCTCGTGACGGTGGACGCTCGCGCGGCCGGATGTCGGGCATGCGCACGATGCGTCGCAAGAAATTCTGTTTCTTCTGCGAAAACAAAATCGACCAGGCCGATTACAAGGACGAGCGGACCCTGCGCCGCTTCGTCAACGAGCGCGGAAAAATCATTCCGCGGCGGATTTCGGGCAACTGCGCCGTGCACCAGCGTCGGCTGACGATGGCCATCAAGCGCGCCCGGATCCTGGCGATCCTGGCTTTCGAGAGTGAATCATTCCGCTGATATCGGAGTAACCGGTACGCGGACCGGTTCGACGGCCCTCCCGACCCGCTCCGGCGGCGCGGCGCTGACGGCGCTCGCGTTGCTGCTCTATGCGGCAATCCTGTTCGGAGCCATGCGTTCGGGGGCGTCCGACTGGGCGATCGTGCTGTCCGCACCGGTGGCGTACCTGCTGGCGATGTACCTGTACTACGGCATACCGAGACTGGCGTTCGAACGCCGCTTCGCGTGGATCTGGCTCCCGGCGATCGCCGCGATAGCGCTGAGCTACCTGCTGGTCGGGGCGACCCAGATCTGGTCGGTCGTGACCGGCTGGGCGCTGCTGCTGTTTCCCGCGATCATCGCGGGACGGCTGACCGACGGCGGTACGCGGCCGCGGACGGTATACCTGATTGCGCTCGGAACGCTCTGGATCGCCGCCGTCGCGCAGATCGCGCCGCACTTCGCCGAGATCATGAAGGGGCGGGTCGAGATAATCGGCGCCGCCGTGACCAAGATGCAGGAGAACCTCGACCTGCTCGGCGTGAGCGCCGAACAGGGACGGCTGATGATCGAGATGTTCCGTCGCATGCTGACGGTGATCTACCGGCTGTGGCCGGCCGAGATGTTGCTCGGCGCCGCGGCGCAGTTCTCGGTGGGCTACCTCCTGTTCGCCCGCTGGGTGGATCGCCGCCAGGCGGCCCGGACGCAGCTCGAACCGTTCATCTACTGGAAGATGCCGTACGGTTTCACGGCGGCGGTGATCGTCTTCGCGATCGTGCGCCTGCTGGGAAACGAAACACTGGCGATCATCGCCGACAACGGTCTCGCGATGCTGGCCGTGTTCTACACCGTGACCGGCCTGGCGCTGATCGAGTGGTTCCTTCGGAAGATCCAGTTCTCGCGCCTGATGAAAGTGTTGTTTTATGTCTTTATGATTCTGCTCCCGCTGGTAAGTATGACGCTCGGTCTTGCGGCCGGTGCGGCGGTGTTTCTGCTCGGGTTCGCCGACAGTTTCGCCGACTGGCGCCGGATCCGCCTTCGGGAGTACGTGTGAGAGAATTTAACGTTTGCGTACCCTATAGAAAGGACGTACCATGAAAGTGATATTGCGTGAAGACGTTCCGGACCTGGGGCAGGCCGGACAGACGATCGAGGTGAAAGCCGGTTACGGCCGCAATTATCTCATCCCGCGCAATCTGGCGATTCCGGCCACCAAGGGCAACCTGCAGGCGATCGGCGAGATCGGCAAGCAGAAGGATATCCGCGAGAAAAAGGCGCGGCGTGAAGCCGAGGTGGTCAAGGATCGGATCGAGAAGCTGTCGCTCACTCACGAAGTGCTCGTGGGCGAGGAAGACAAGCTCTACGGCAGCGTCACCAACGGCGACATCGCCGAGATCCTCGCGGGCGAGGGCGTGATGGTCGACAAGCGCGCGATCGATCTCGAATCCCCGATCAAAGCGCTCGGCGTGTACACCGTACCGGTCAAGATCGCCAAGGATGTTACCGCGAATCTGAAACTCTTCGTGATCAAGAAATCGTAAGGTATGGCGTTTCTTGAAGTCAAAGTCGACGGTCTGGCGCTGGACATGACCACCAATTCGCCGGTGGTCATCCTCTCCCCCGCCGGTCTCAAAAAGGTGTTGCCGATCTGGATCGGTCACGCCGAGGCCTGGGGAATCGCGATGGAACTGTCCGGGGTCAAGCCGAAACGACCGATGACCTACGACCTCATGAAGTCGCTGCTGGCCACAGTGTCGGCGACGATCGAGAAGATCGAAGTCACCGAACTGCGCGAACAGACGTTTTACGCCCGAATCTACCTGGTGCAGAACGGGCACAAGTTCGAGGTCGACGCCCGACCGTCCGATTCGATCGCCATGGCGCTGAAGACGGGCGCCAAGATTTTCGTCAACGAAGAACTGTTCAATATCGATGCGGCGCAGCCCAGCGAGGAGTCGCCGGAGGCGCCCCCGATGTCGACCGATCCCGAGTCACTACGGGAACGGCTGCGTCGGATAAACCCGGAAGATTTCGGAAACTATTCGCTTTGAAACCGGGCCGTGTGATCAAAGGGATCTTGATCGGACTGCTGGTGTTGGCGCCGGTGCTGGCCGCGGCGGAAACGGTGATCGACCCGCCCGAGGCATCGGCCGAGTACGCCCGCGGAAAACGCCTGCTTCGCGAGGGCGACTGGATCGGCGCGGCCGCCGTGTTCGAAACACTGGCCGGCCAGTATCCCGACTCGCCCGATATGCCACTGTTCGTTTTCCAGAAGGCGAAGGCGAACTACTACGGCAGTGAGTTCAGCAAAGCGGTCGCCGGATTCTCCTTTTTCCTCTCGCGCTATCCGCAGGCACCGGAGATCCCCTACGTACATTTCTTCCTGGCCAATTCATTCTATCGAAACGGCGAGGTCGACCGTGCGTTGCGGCAGTATATCTTCGCGTACGCCAAGAGCAACGACCAGCAGTTGACCCGAATCGCACGCGACGCGATCGGCGCGCTTTTCCAGAACGCCGCCAGCATAAGCGTGAGTGCGTCCGATTTCGAGAATGTTCCCCCCGACCGTCGCTGTGATCTCATCAAGCAGATTGCACCGTCGCTGATCGACCACGGTCAGCCGGATCTCGCCGACAACCTGCTTTCCGGATGCGGTCAGGCCGTCACCCCGGGTACGGAGGTCACGCCGGTCCGGTCCGGCGGGCTCGAGGTTGCAGTCATGTTGCCGCTCTCGGGCGACCTTCAGGATTTCGGCCAGCAGATCTACAACGGCGCCGTGATCGCCGCGGATCAGTACCGCGCCGAAACGGGCGGGCGGCTGTCGCTCGTGCCGTACGATACCAAGGGTGACCCGATCGATGCCGCCCGCATCGTCAGCGAGGTGAGCAGTTCGTCGGCAACCGCCGCGATCGGCCCGTTGACCTCGGATGAAGCGGCGGTCAGCTCCGCCCGCCTGCACGACACCGGCCTTCCCCTGCTGGTGCCGGCGGCGACCGAGGCCGGCTTCACACGCCTTTCGGAAACGTCGTTCCAGCTTTCGCCGAATATCGAGCTGCAGGGTGTGCGGATGGCCGAATATGCAGTGCGCATACTGAACGCGCACGCCGCCGCCGTGATCGCGCCGACCACGACCGACCAGCTCAAGATGGCGCAGGCGTTTATCGACCGGTTCGAACAGCTCGGCGGGAAGATTATCGCGACCGAGTATTACCGTTCGCGCGACAAGGATTTCGGACCGTATATCCGTGATATCAAGGCGCTCGTGCACGGGGCGATCCCCGATTCGATCTACTACATCGATCAGCGCGGCGACACGATCGATATCGACGGCATCTCGGCGTCGGTCGACTGCCTCTTCCTCCCCGGCCGCTCCGAGCAGATCCGGCTGCTCTTGCCGCAGATCAATTTCTACAACCTCCGGGGGCAGTATCTCGGTACCGACGGCTGGGGCGACAAGGACATATACCGGCTCGGCGACGATGTCACCAAGCGGGCGATTTTCCCGTCGCCGTTCCTGCCGACCCGCCCGACCGACGAGGCGCTGCAGTTCGCCAGTGAGTACGACACCCGCTACGGCTCACCGCCCGAACGGCTCGCCCGGCTCGGTTACGACGCCGTGCGACTGATCGCCCGGGCTTCCCGGACGGGCAGCACTGATCGCGACAATCTGGTCAGCCTGTTGAAGGGGATCGAGCACTACGCCGGGGTGTCGGGCCAGATATCATTCGGCCCCAACCGCGAGAATATCGACCTCCCGCTGTATCGGATCGAAAGCGGCGCGGCGGTGCCGCTGAATCCGTCGCCGGCGCCATCCTCCACCCCCGCTCCCGAGCCGCAGGATTAGCGGCCCGGCCGACGCCCCGGGGGGCTTTGCAATCCCCGCGCAATTGCCTATATTGCCGAATCGCGGTGGCAACCCCACGATCACTGGCGGGCCACCGGTCTAGTTGAAAATAGCACGAACCCGGAAGGGAGTATCGTTTTGGAAGAGAAAAAAGTCGCGTTGCGGATGATTATCGACGGCAAGGAGCGCGAGATTTCGTATGAAGAACTGGCGCTCTCGAATAACCTCGCCCAGGAGGCGCTGGTGCGTCTGTTGATCGAAAA
>CAYPYM010000111.1:0-7598 GCA_964414435.1 uncultured Ignavibacteriales bacterium
CAACTTACCCCTCCGATAATGCCGCAAAGGATTTCTCTGCGGCGTTCGCGCTCCTGTACGGGTCGTCATTCAATCCAAAATTGACCGGAATAATCCTTGACGGGCGGCACCTTCGGTTGCACATTAAGTTGACAACGGGCTTGAAGGTGGACATGGCGGGGGACCTCTCGAATTCCTGTCTTGCAGTTTCCGCGTCTGCCTCAATGACTATGCACATTCTAATCGAAGGGTACGGGAATGAAGGGCATACCCTTGAAAAGAGCACCGTGTGGCTGTGGCGGCACTCACCGATGGGCTTGACGAGCATCCCTGCATAATCTGATCGGTCGATCGCGCGAGTTCTAGGGACCGGGCCATGGACCCGCGGTCGCATTGTCGACCAACGCCGGTTGATTTCAGGCCATTGCATCCTGATCCAGCTAAAGACATCACCGATACACCTGACCGACAATCTCCGATCGACCTGACAGGACGGATCGCACCGCGCGATCCAAGGCCGCAGCAGCCGCATCGCACTCATACGTGCGGCGTAGAGTGATGGCTCGGCCCAATTGTGAACGGAAATGAATCACTGACAAGACAAGGAGCAAGACCATGCCGTATCCAGCAGACGTGAATGCACTCAGCCCACTCCAGGGGGCGCTGATTGGCACCTGGGAGAATCGCACTTTCCCGGGTTCGGATAAGGGCGGTTCGGACAATCCTCTATCGTACAATATCATGCCCATGCCCCAGGATTCCGATCCGAACGGTTACATCCTCAAGAACTTCAAGTATTCCGAACGCCTCAAATTCAACGACAACAATGCGGACTCCACCCTGGCCATTGCGGCGATCGCGCCCAACCGCGGGGGGAGAATCTCTCAGAATTGCCGGGCGGTGTTCTATGAACAGCAGGTGCGGTTTTCGGAGGGGCCGCAGGGTCCGGGCGGATCGATGGCCGGAGACTCGACCAACGGTGACGTCGTGCATGTCGAAAACGGCGCCTGGCTGTGGTTGCCGCGATTTCTGCAGAAGGATGGCCCGTACAACCCCGACTTCGACAGTGACCGGGTCTCTCCGGCGCTCGAGCAGCCCACGAGCATCATGATCGCGAAGCAGATCTCGGTTCCCCACGGCAATTCGATTCTCGCGCTCGGCAGTTACGACACGCTTCAGGATGACAATGGGACGTGCAATGAGAATGCGATTATAAGCGGCAGTCCGATTATCCCTGACGCCTCAGCGCCATACCCCGTGCTGGCAGAGCCGGGGCGGGCGGAAGACATCGCCGCGCTCAATGCGGATGCGCGCTATTCCACGACGGCCGCCAGTGACGCCGATTTCCAGAACCCGCATCCGGAACTCACGATGTGTCCGAACAAGCCGCTGCAGGACGCGGTTGCGATCATCCAGCCGGATCGGTACATGCACTGGCGCGTCACGACTCGGCCGTTCCAGGAAGAAATACGCGGCTACGTAGTGAACATCCCGTTTGAAGAGCAGGAATCGGAGGTCACCGACTACTACGCCGACTATTGGCTGATGTACAAGACCATCGGTCCGTTCATTGCGACCAAGGCCGGCACTCACAAACAGATCGATGTCAAGGATTTTCATGATCTGCCGGAACTCCGAGACCCGACCCTGGTGCCCAAGCCCGGCATTCCCTTCTACTTCACCCGGATGTACCTTGCCTACACCCAGACTATTCTGATGAGGGTGGAGATCGGCGGGATTTACTACACGATGCCTCACGTCACCTGCAACACTGTGACGAAAGTCTGAGCGAGGACGACCGCGGATTACGGAAAGAGCATTGCCGAATCGCGGTTCGAGGACAACAAAAAAAGGGCGGGACCAAGCGATCCCGCCCTCAGTAGACAAACCAGAAAACGCTATTTCGAGACTTTCGCCTTCAGGAACTCGCGGTTCATCTGCGCGATGAACTTCACCGGGATCTCTTTCGGACAGACCGCCCCGCACTCGAAGTAGTTGGTGCAGTTACCGAATCCCTCGGCATCCATCTGCGCGATCATGTTCCGCACCCGGGTGGCCGCTTCGACCTTGCCCTGCGGCAGGTTCACCAGGTGCGAAACCTTGGCCGCGACAAAGAGCATCGCCGACGCGTTCTTACAGGACGCCACGCAGGCGCCGCAGCCGATACAGGCGGCCGCGTCCATCGCGATATCGGCTTCCTTCTTGGCGATCGGCAACGCGTTGGCATCGGGGGCGCCGCCGGTGTTGATCGAGACGAACCCGCCCGCGGCCATGATCCGGTCGAACGCGCTGCGGTCGACCACGAGATCCTTGATCACCGGGAAAGCCCTCGCCCGAAACGGTTCAATATAGATTTTGTCGCCGTCCTTGAAATGGCGCATGTGAAGCTGGCAGACGGTCGTGCCCGGCTCGGGGCCGTGGGCCACGCCGTTGATCACCATCGAGCACATCCCGCAGATCCCCTCGCGGCAGTCGTGATCGAACGCGATCGGCTCGACCCCCTCCGCGATAAGACCCTCGTTGACCACGTCGAGCATCTCGAGAAACGACATGTGCGTGTTGATGTCCTTCGCCTCGTATCGCTCCATCCGGCCGGCGTCCCGGGCGTCTTTCTGACGCCACACGTAGAGTGTCAGGTTCATTACTTGTAACTCCTTGTCGCCAGCTGAACGTTCTCGAATTCGAGCTCTTCTTTGTGCAGCTCGGGTTGCTTCCCGACTCCCTTGTATTCCCAGGCCGAGACGAACGCGAACTTCTTGTCGTTCCGCAGCGCTTCGCCTTCATCGGTCTGGTACTCCTCGCGGAAGTGCGCCCCGCACGATTCCTCTCGTTCGAGAGCGTCCCAGCACATGATCTCGCCGAATTCGAGGAAGTCGGCCACGCGGCCGGCTTTCTCCAGCGACTGATTGAGTTCCTCGTTTTTCCCCAGCACCCGGACATCGTTCCAGAATTGCTCGCGCAGCTCGGGGATTTTGGCCAGCGCCTCTTTCAGGCCGGCCTCGTTACGGGCCATCCCGCATTTCTCCCACATGATGTGGCCGAGTTCGCGGTGGAAATGGTCGACCGTCTTCGAACCTTTGATCGCGAGCATCTTTTTCGTCCGCTCGTTGATCTCGGCCTCGGCCGCCTTGAATTCCGGCCCGTCGTTCTTGCGGAAACCGAACGGGTTGCGTCCGAAGTAATTGCCGATCGTGTACGGAACCACGAAATACCCGTCGGCCAGCCCCTGCATCAGCGCCGAGGCGCCGAGCCGGTTGGCGCCGTGATCGGAGAAGTTGGCCTCGCCGATCACGAACAGGCCGGGGATATTGCTCATCAGGTTGTAGTCGACCCACAGCCCGCCCATCGTGTAGTGCGAGGCGGGGTAGATGCGCATCGGGACCTCGTACGGATTCTCGCCGGTGATCTTCTCGTACATGTCGAACAGGTTGCCGTAACGGTCGGCGATCACCTTCTGACCGAGCCGCTTGATCGCGTCGCGGAAATCGAGATAGACGCCGCGGCCGCTCGGCCCGATCCCCCGGCCTTCGTCGCAGACCTCCTTGGCGCTCCGCGACGAGATATCGCGCGGGGCGAGGTTGCCGAAACTCGGGTACTTGCGTTCGAGGTAATAGTCGCGCTCGGCCTCCGGGATGTCGTTGGCCGCCCGCTTCTCGCCGGCCGCTTTCGGCACCCAGATGCGGCCGTCGTTACGCAGCGACTCCGACATGAGGGTCAGTTTCGATTGATAATCGCCCGTCACCGGGATACAGGTCGGGTGAATCTGGGTATAGCAGGGGTTGGCGAACAAAGCGCCGCGCTTATAGGCGCGGTAGACCGCCGTCACGTTGCACCCCTTGGCGTTGGTCGAGAGGTAGAAGACGTTGCCGTAGCCGCCGGTGGCGAGCACCACCGCGTCGGCGGCGTGCGAGGAAATCTCGCCGGTCACCATGTTGCGGACCACGATTCCCTTGGCGTGACCGTCGACCAGCACGACATCGAGCATCTCGGACCGGGTGTACATCTTGACCGCGCCCTTGCCGATCTGCCGCGCCAGCGCCTGGTAGGCGCCGAGGAGCAGTTGCTGCCCGGTCTGGCCGCGAGCGTAGAACGTACGCGAGACCTGCGCGCCGCCGAACGACCGGTTGTCGAGGTGGCCGCCGTATTCACGGGCGAACGGCACCCCCTGTGCGACACACTGGTCGATGATGTTCTCGCTCACCTGGGCGAGCCGGTAGACATTCGCTTCGCGCGAGCGGAAATCGCCGCCTTTGATTGTGTCGTAGAACAGGCGGAAGACCGAATCGCCGTCGTTCTGGTAGTTCTTGGCGGCATTGATGCCGCCCTGGGCGGCGATACTGTGCGCCCGACGAGGGGAATCCTGGTAGCAGAAACAGGCCACGTCGTAGCCGAGTTCGGCCATCGAGGCCGCCGCGGCGCCGCCGGCCAGGCCCGACCCGACCACAATCACCTTGTATTTGCGCTTATTGGCCGGATTGACCAGCTTCATTTCGAATTTATGCTTGTCCCACTTCTGCGCCAGCGGACCCGACGGGATATTTGATTCAAGCTTCATGATTAGTAGCCTCCTCCCGGCAGTTTGACCAGGCCCAGCAGCACCGCCACCGGAATCGAGGTATAGCCGATGAACAACAGAATGGCCAGGGTGTAGGCGACCTTCTTGAGAATCGGCTCCACCCGCGTGGTGTTCCAGCCGAGCGTCTGGAAGAAGCTCGACGCCGCATGGCTCACATGGAACCCCAGGAAGATCATCGCCAGTATGTACACCCCCGAGATGATCGGGTTCTGGAACGCGATCACGACCATCGAGTAGACGTCGTGACGTCCCAACGGATCGGTCAGGGTGGCATACTGCGGGTTGGTCACCACCCAGGTGAACTGGAGCAGGTGGTAGACGACATAAAAGAGAATGCCGAGCCCGGTCCAGATCATCGTTCGCGACGCCAGCGTCGCTTTCTTGAAATCGTGCATCTTGTAGGCGACCGGCCGCGACTGGCGGTTGCGCCACCAGAGCCAGATGCCGAAAATGATATGGATCAGCACGAGCACGATCAGGACGCTCCGAACCAGCCAGAGCAGGGGGGCGAGTTCGCGGAGTTTCTCCGCGTAGGTGTTGAGCTGGTCCTGTCCGAGGAAAATCTGGAGGTTGCCGAGCATGTGCCCGAGGACAAACCCCAACAAAACAAGCCCGGATATCGCCATCCAGACTTTACGACCGATTGAGGTGGTGGCAGGCATCTCGGGCGATACCTTGCCGGAAGCAGTTTGAACTTGCGTACTACTCATTCCCATTTCCTTTCCTGGCGCGAAAGATATATAAGCGAACAACATGGGTCAAACAAAAAAAGGCTCGGCCGTCCTCGAACGGACCTTTTGACACGCTGCGACGAGCGCACATCCATACCGATCGGTATTCTTTTTCGCGGTTGGCCCGGCCGGACCGCGAACCGGGCCGAATTCGTGTGTGCGAACGGCGGTGAAGCGTGTATAACGGTTGATGCCGCCGAATGGCCGAAAGCCAAAATCCGTTTGACAATAGCGGGATACGGGACTATGTTAGAAAAATCCGTGAGAGGTTTTGACCGATAATTCAAACTCTGCTTGTCAATATTCAACAGGAGAATTCTATGAAATTGCGGAACGTACTGCCGGCGCTCGTTTGTCTCAGCCTGGTCACCTTCGGTTTCGCCGATGCCGTCGATGTCAGCCTCGGCCTCTCCGGCGAGGGCGTGATCAAAGACAACACGATCAAGGCCGGCAAACCCGTTTCGGTCGATGTCTATGTCGAAAATGATTCGCTTTACACCGGCTTCTCATTCGGTTTCAGGTTCAGCTCGCCCGATATCAAGCAGATCACGCACGTGGCCGACTCGGGCAACGGGCTGAATAAGGCTGGCGATATTAAGGGCTATAACGGCTGGCAGGATCACTCGATCTGGAACTTCGGCGGCGTCTACACCATCGAGCGCGACTGGGACGGCAAGCTGCCCGACCTCATCGGTTTCGGCGGACTCTCGGTCCAGCAGGAATACAAGCCGCACCCGAAGGAAAAAGTCCTGTCCTTCGAACTGATCGCCAACACCCCCGGCACGATCGTGGTCGACTCGTCGTTCTACCCGCCGGGCGGGCGCTGGTTGTTCGCCACCCCCGTCCCGGGTACTTCGAATGACCCGACTTTCGGCGGTGCCCTGAAGATCACCGTCGTGAAATAACGTTGTAAGTTCCCCACCGGCCCGCCCCGCGGCGGGCCGGTGTTCGTTTTTCCGGGAAGGGCTTCCCGCTGCGAGCACACAGCATCCCGTTCCGACATAACCGATACGCCTCAGGACCGTCGGCATATACCGGGAGGAATTATGCTATTCGGAATCGGGCGGACCGCCGTCGTGTGGGCGGCGCTGACCGCGGTCGTCGTGGCCGGCGCCTCGCACGGCGCGGACTCCCGCATTGCGCTGGATATCGTCAACCGGGCCGCTCCGGGCGAGACCGGGCCGCTCACGGTCGCATTGACCGGGACAAACCTGGTCGCCGACCCCCTGCCGCTGCATCAGCTTTTTCTGCGGCTGAGCTATGACCGCGAACGCCTCGCCCCGACCGCGGTCGATGCCGCGCCGGCGGTGGCTGCGACCTGCGATCTGCTGTTTTACGATTTGCCGATCGATTCGCTCTGGCCCGGCCATTCGACGTTGTGGGTAGGTTTGCGCGTGAAACCGGCCGGAGATCCGCCGCTGCTGACTGACACGACGACGGATCTCGTTTCGGTTACCTTTGACCGGCTCGACTCCTTGAGTCCCCTGCCGGACTCGGTTGACCTGGCGTTTTACTGGCTCGAGTCCGGCGACAACCTCCTCTGGATCGAATCATCGGACACGCTCCTGGCATCCAACCGGGTGTTTGCCCCCGATTCGGCCGACATCACCTGCACCGACTCGTCGCTCCCATGCCGGTGCGGCCTGCCCGATTCGATACTCGACCGGCTCAACGCCGAACTGGCTCCCGCCGTGCGCGGTCTCGATTTCCAGGGGCTCCGGGTGCGGTTCGATCAGCCGACCGGGGTTGAACGGGAGGCGGGGGAGGAGGTGACGCCCAGCTCTCCGGTGCTGTACCCGAACTATCCGAATCCGTTTAATGCCTCGACCCGGATACGCTTTGCGCTGTCCCGGTCGGGCGACTACCGGGTGACGATCATCAACCCGCTCGGGCAGGTCGTGCGCTCTTTTGGCGGCTACGCCTCGGCCGGCGAGGTGTCGCTCTTCTGGGACGGTTGCGATATCGACCACCGGCCGGTCGCCGCCGGCATTTATCTCTGCCGTCTTGAAACGGCGCAGGGGAGGGCCACGACCAAGATGGTGCTGCTCAAGTAGCCCGTGGCGCCTCGGTCAGTTTGCCGTTGGAAAACGCCCGTCCGAGGTTTACCTTGGCGTTATGTGCCGACTCTCTCTCTTTTTGGTCATTCTGCTCGCCGCTGCTCTGGCCGCGCCTGTTACCGCCGATACGACTAACACCGCGCCCGACAGTGCCGCCGATACCACGGAACGCGCCGACACCACCACGACCCTCGTGCCCGATACCGCCGCCTACGAGATCACCATCGGCCGGATGCTGGTCGACAACATGCAGCT
>CAYPYM010000111.1:7608-8042 GCA_964414435.1 uncultured Ignavibacteriales bacterium
GATATCACGCTCAATACCCACGGCCGCGAGCTGGGGGCGTTTGATCTCAAGATCGGAATCGACAACCCGGCGGTGAATATCGTTTCGATCTTACCCGGCGACCTGCAGGATTCCTGCGGCTGGGAGTATTTCAACACCCGCCCGATCAAGGTGTTCGACCGCAGCGACTACCCGCGGGAACTCTGGCAGATTGTCGCGCTGGCTCAGACTGTCCCCGGCCCGAAAGGCCCGACCTGTTTCGAGCTCCCCGGCGAGGTTGTGCTGCTCCGGCTGGTCCTTTCCAACGGGCACCTGCTCCAGACCCCGGACCAGACCGTGCCGATCTTCTTCTTCTGGGAGGACTGCACCGACAATACGATCGCCGGCAAGTCGGGTAATACGTTGATGATGTCGCGCCATGTGTACGATTACTTCGGCGGTGCGGATACGATCAC
>CAYPYM010000112.1:0-7979 GCA_964414435.1 uncultured Ignavibacteriales bacterium
TCGACGAACTCGGAATCGACCAGGACGCCGTCGGAGGCGACGAACAGCGCGTTGTACACGCCGGCCTGATCGTAGGTGGGCATCCAGTCGAAGTAGGCGAAGCCGTTGCCGCTGTCGACGAAGTTGGCGCCGGCCGGAACGATTGGCATCATGATGCTCGGGAAGGTGCCGTCGGGATCGGTCGCATGGATGGTGAAGGCCAGGAAGGCACCTTCGTCAACCGTTTGCGGATCGATCGGGTCGAGCACCGGCGGCTGATTCTCGGGAGCCGACAGGGTCAGGTACACCGGGACTCTCACAGGAGAATTGGCCGCCTCGGCGGAGGCTACGTCGATGAAGTCGACATACTGGCCGGCGGTAAGGCCGGAGTTGTCGACCTTGACATAGTTCATGGACGGCGTGGTGCCGCCGGCCGGATCGAGCGTGAACCAGGTCGAGGTATCGGAAACGGTGTAGGCGATAGCGTCTCCGCCCGATTCACTGACCGCGATTGCCTGCGAATCGGCGATCGGCGTACCCGCGACACCGGCAAAGAACAGGGTGTCGGGGGAAACGACGAGCATCCGCGGGCGCGGGGTGATGGTCACCGCGACGTAGACCGTCTGCGGGGTGTTATCGGCGTCGGGCGCGTTCACGTCGAGCATGAACAGGTGGTTTCCGGTCCCGAGCGATCCCGGCAGAACGGAAACGAGTATGCTGTCCGGGGTCGTGCCGATCGTGTCGGGCATGAGCACCCATTCATTGGCGCCGGAGACGGTGAAGGCGAGGTTGCCGCCGCCGTCCTGGGCGACCTGGAAGTACTGACCATCGGTCTCAGCGCCGCCTTCTTCAGCGGTGAAGTAGAGCGTGTCGGGGCTCACTGCGAGCAGTTTCGGCGGGGCCGCTTCGACGGTCAGTTCGACGTGGACCATGACTCCCTGGTTGGTCGTCGCGGGGGCGAGAACCAGTATCGAGTCTTCATAGGAACCCGCCGCCAGGCCGGTGACGACCGAGGTGACGAGGACCGAGTCGGGGGTCGTGCCGCCGGTCTTGTCGAGCATAATGCGAGTCGAGTTCTCGATAGCCGAGAAACCGGTCGATTGTCCGCCCTGCTCGGTGATATAGATCATCTGCGACGGATTGGGGTCACCTTCGGTGACGGTGAAGAAGAGGGTGTCGGGGGCGACCTCCAGCACCATGGGCGGCGGCGCGACCGTGAGGTTCACGGCCACTTTCAGCGGCCCGTTGCCGGCGAAGGCCGAACTCACCGAAATAGTGTCATGGTAGGTGCCGGCGGTCAGGCCGGCGATGTTGACCGACGCGGTTTCGTGCAAGGGCGTGACGCCGGAGGTCGGGCTGACACTCAGCCAGGGCTGAGTCTTGGACACGTTGGCGAAAATCGCGGCGCCGTCGGTGCCGACATCAAACGTCTGACCGGCCGGGTTGGAGCTGCCCTCGGTGGCGCTGAAATTCAGCACGTCGGTGGAGACGGTCAGGTTCGGCGGTGGGGGGGGGCCGACCAGGATGGCGCCGAGCCACAACGGCACGAAATTCAGGTTGTCGGTAGTGACAAAGAGGTACTGTGAACCTGAACTGAAGGTCAGCGAGTCGATAGTCACGTTGTCGCTGGAAGTCCAGTTGGTGGCGGTGAAGTAGTAGCGGGCCCAGAGGCGTTTGCCGCTGGCGTCGGCCGGGATGCCGGCGCCCATGAGGACCGCGCCGCCGATGAGGAAGCGCTGGTTGGTGTTGGTCGTGGCGATGTTGTTGCTTTCGTAGAAGAACGGGCCGATCTCAAATCCATTGTCGACCAGCGGGGTCGCCACGGCGCTGTCCATCTGGAGCTTCGAGTTGTCCCAGCTGAAACCGGCCGTGCCGCCGATCAGGGGCTCGTCGTTGTAGACGTACAAGTCGAGCACCATCTGGCTGGTGGCAGCGCCGGCAGTCGGTTCGACCGACACTTCGAAGGTGACGCTGTCGAGGACACCGGTCGGGTCCGGTGAGACCTGCGCCATCGCAGCTCCTGCGCTGATGGCCAGGATAAAGGTGAGGGTCAGGAGAATCCTCAGCTTCATATGCATTCTCTCCCTTCGCAGATTGTGTTAACGAACAACAATGTTTTTTATTTTCCTTATTGCGGTGCGGCCGGGGAATCGGCCGCGCGGTTACGGCCTTGTCGTGCCGTAAGTTCTTCAGAATCCTGATGGATCGGTGCGTTTACCCCCGCAGGCTTGGGACGGCGGATCCGAGGTCCGGGGAGGGCGGCCGTGCAGCGGACCATCCCGGACGGTCCCGTCAGACTGCGGCCGTCATCCTTGCAAAAGAACCCTCCTCCATGTTATGCCAATCATTAATACTCCGCCGTGCAGGCATATTTGCCGCGGCGCTGTCTGACCAGACATGAAAATTGTAAGCTGTGACTGTTGGGCACTCAGCCAGCGTTGTTAGACCAAAAAGAGGGACTATTCTACCACATTTCGGACAGCTCGTTGTCCGTATCCTCAACCATGTGAAATATATGCCGGGCACCCGAAAAGTCAAGCTAATTACCGTTTTATCGCAGTTTCTGTACCAAATCCACACATCCCTAATAGACGTCTCGTCGTCGTCGGCGGCGATACAACCCCAATACCGTCAACACCAGAAAGGCACCGGCGATATCGACTACAAAATCACGCCAGTCGGAGTGCCGGCCGGGGACAAAGTGCTGGTGAATTTCGTCGGAGAGTGCAAACAGTGACACAAAAAGTGCAGACAACAGCAGTGCCCGGCGCAGATTCGGCCGTGAGCCGAGATGATATATGGAGCGGAAAGCGAGCAGCGTAAACGCTGCGTACTCCACGAAATGCGCGACTTTGTCGGCGGCGAGGAACCGGATATTGGGGGCTCGCAGGTACGGGGTCGAGGAGAGGGCGATGATGCCGAGGGCGTAGACAATCGCCGGCAGGTGGTAGACCAGGAAACGCCGCGAGCGGCTGGAAGTATCGAATTCGTTTGTCATGCCGACTTTTGGTACGGGATCCGGGGGGGCAGGTCAACTAAAACCGCTCGGACGGCCGAGACCTTTCCCGGCGACGGCGCGATTCGGTGGGGCGGGTGATGTCGTTTTTTGTGGATATGGAAATCGGACGAGCCTACCTTCGTCTATTATGGCATACGAAACCGATTACCAAAAAGTGACCATGCGCAAGTTCCGGCTGGCGCTCCTGCTGCTCGTGGTGATCCTTGCATTCGGCACGCTCGGTTTCATAGTGATCGACGACTACGCCCCGGTCGACGCCCTCTACATGACGGTGATTACGCTTTCGACGGTCGGGTTCGGCGAGGTGCACACGCTCAGCGAAGAGGGGCGGATGTTCGCCATGGTCCTGATCGTGCTGGGCGTATCGCTCGGCGCTTTCACGTTTTCGGTGATCGGCCAGATGGTGCTCGAGGGGCACCTCCGGGAAATGTATGGAAGGAGGCGCATGCAGAAGAAGATAGACCGGCTCAGCGGTCACGGTGTCATCGCCGGTTACGGCCGGGTCGGGCGACGGGTGGCGCGGGAGTTTATCAGCCGCCGGGCATCCTTTGTGGTGATCGAAAACGACCCCGAGGCGCTGCGGGTGCTCGAGCAGGAGGGGGTGCCGTTTGTGCGGGGATCGGCGACCGACGACGACGTGCTGCGGGCGGCCGGGATCGAACGGGCGGCGACGCTGGTGACAACCCTGCCGGACGAGGCGCAAAACGTGTATATCACCCTGACGGCGCGGTTCATGAACAAGGATCTCAAGATTATCGCGCGGGCCGATGTCGAGGACGGCGAGCGGAAGCTGCTGCGGGCGGGGGCGAATCATGTCGTGTCGCCGCACATGCTGGGCGGACAGCGCATGGCGATGGCGTCGCTGCGGCCGCACGTGGTCGATTTCATGCACACGGCGGCGCTCGGCGAAGGCGGCCTGTCGATCGAGGAGATGGTGATACCGCCCGGCTGCCGGTTCTCGGGGAAAACGCTGGTCGATTCGAAGCTGAAGCAGGAATTCAACGTGACGATAATCGGGGTGAAAAAGCCGGCCGCGGAGATGAATATCGCGCCGGGGCCGAACACGGTGCTGGAGGAGGGGGATGTCCTCGTGCTGATCGGCCCAACCGGCGATCTCGAGCGGCTCGGCAACTCGCTCGGCTGAGCCCGGCCGTTACTGTTTGATCTTTTCGATATCCTTGCCTTTGCCGAGGACGACGAGGACGTCGTTGGCGCTTATCTTAAAATCGCCGCCGAGGACGAGATTGTACTCGCCGGTGTGTTTGTCCTTCACCGCAATCACCTGAATATTGTACTGGGCGCGGAGCTGCAATTCGCCCAGCGACTTGCCCTGGAAGCTGTCGGGCGGGACCAGCTCGGCGACATAGTGGTCGCTGGCCAGCGGGAGGTAGTCGATCAGGTTTGACTGGGCCAGCGAGTGCGAGAGCCGGACCGCCATCTGTTCCTCCGGGATGATGGCTTCGTCGGCGCCGACCTTGCGGAGGATCTTGGCGTGGTCGTCGGAGTTGGCCTTGACGATGACCTGTTTGGCGCCGAGCTCGCGGAGGTGGAGGGCGATCAGGATCGAGGCGTGGGAGTCGACTCCGGTTGAGACGACGAAGCAATCGAACTTCTCGACTTCGAGGTTGTCGAGGAATTTCCGTTCGGAAGCGTTGGCCACGATCGCGGTGTGCACCTCGTCCTGAAGTTCCTCGACCCGGGCGGCGTCGATATCGATCGCGGTTACCTTGCATTTGAGCCGGGAGAGTTCGCGGGCGACGGTGGCGCCGAAATTCCCCAGGCCGATGACGACAAATTCTTTCATACCTATTTTACCTATCCGATCATAACAGGTTCTTCGGCGTAAACGACTTCGCCCCGCTCCCGTTTGCGGGCGAGGGCGAAGGCGAGGGTGAGCAGTCCGACCCGCCCGACAAACATCGTGATGATCACGAGCAGCTTGCCCAGCCCGGTCAACTGGGCCGTGATGCCGAGTGAGAGGCCGACGGTCCCGAAGGCCGAGATCATCTCGAACAGATTGTCGACAAACCAGCCGTGGCTCAGCAGGTGCTGGACCGGGCGCTCGCTGGAGAACATCAGGAGTGCAAAGAGCACCACGATGAACAAAAAGGCGAGGAGGATCACCGTGACGGCGCGGATAATGGAATCGTTCGAGATCGAGCGGCGGAAGACGGCGACCGAACGGCGGCCGCGGAAGCGGCTGTAGACGGTCAGGAGGACGACGGCGAAGGTGGTCGTCTTGACGCCGCCGCCGGTCGAGCCGGGGCAGGCGCCGATAAACATGAGGATCATGCTGATCAGGATGCTCACCTCGGTCAGGCCGCGCTGGGGCAGGGCGTTGAACCCGGCGGTGCGGCAGGTGACCGCCTGGAAAAAGGCGTTGGTCGCGGTATCGATCGGGCCGAAACTCCGGAGGGCGTTGTTGTATTCGGCGATCAGCAGCAGGATGGTGCCGCCCACGATCAGGAAGCCGGTCACGCTCAGGCAGATTTTCGTGTGAAGCGAGAGACGGCTGCGCCGGTTGACGATCCGTTCGATCAGGTCGCTCATGACCGTAAAGCCGAGGCCGCCGAGAATGATCAGGGCGCTGAAGATGAGCAGGATCGAGGGATCGTGCTGGTAGTTTTCGAGGCTGTTCGAAATCGGCGAGAAGCCGGCGTTGCAGAAGGCCGAGACGGCGTGGAAGATGGCGAAAAAGACGGCGTCGCCGAACGGCAGATGGGTGCGGAATTTGAAAAAGAGCAGGAATGCCCCGGCCGCTTCGATCATGATCGTGAGGAGGAATACCGCCAGGAGCAGGCTGCCCGACCGCACCCCGGTACCGGAGCTGAAGCTGCCGGCGATGCCGAGGCGGTCGTGCAGAGTGATACGAGCGCCGGCCATGAGGAGCAGGGCGGTGGCGAAGGTCATGATGCCGATGCCGCCGAGCTGGATCAGGATGAGGATCACGATCTGCCCGAACAGGCTGAAGTCGTGGCCGGTGTCGCGCACGACGAGGCCGGTGACGCAGACCGCCGAGGTGGCGGTGAAGAGGGCGTCGATGGTCGAGATCGCGGCCGTATCGGGATTGGCCGAGCTGACCGGGAGGCGGAGCAGGCCGGCCCCGATCAGGATCGCGAGCAGGAAGTAAACGACTATCTTGCGGCCGGGGTTGGCCCCGATCATTTCCATGACAGATCCATTCGCCTGGTTTCAAGTACGCGGAAATGTCGGCATTCACCCGGAGGCGGTCAAGATTTGAATTGGGTCGTCGGCGCGGCGGGCGCGGCGGGGAAATCGTAACTTTTAGGCTTTCGCGGCGTTACAGAATGTGTATTATGGACCACGCGATGCTGGATAAGATGAAACAGACGATCGCCGCCAACGATCTCTTCCGACGGGGTGAGGCGGTCCTGGTCGCGCTCTCCGGCGGACCGGATTCGGTGGCGCTGCTGCTGGCCCTGGTCGAGCTGCGCGAGACGCTCTACCTGCGCCTGAGTGCCGTTTATATTAATCATCGCATCCGTCCGCGCGCCGCGCTGGCCGAGGAGCGCTTCTGCCAGGAGCTGTGCGAGCGCTACGACGTGCAGCTCACGATCGTGCGCGAAAATATCCCCGCGCTGGCCGAGGAACAGCGCACCGGAATCGAGGAAACGGCGCGCGATTTCCGCTACGGCGTGTTCGAGGCGATGGCCGAGGAGGACGAGTACGATCGGGTCGCGCTCGGGCATCAGGCCGATGATCAGGCCGAAACGGTGCTGTTCCGGGTGATTCGGGGTACGGGGCGGACCGGGCTGGCCGGGATTCCGATCAGGCGGGGACGGATTGTCCGGCCGCTGCTCGAGATCACCCGGGCCGAGGTGCTCGAGTTTCTGGCCGAGCGGAAGCAGGCTTACTGCACCGATCGGACCAACGAAGATACAACTTACAAGCGCAATTATCTCCGCAACCGGCTGCTGCCGCTGATCCGGAAAAATCTCAATCCGAAGGTCGATGCGGCACTTCGCAACCTGGCCGACAACATTTCCGATGAAGAGGAGTTTCTCGAGTCGGTCGTGAACCGTTATGTCCGTCGGACGCTTCGGCGCACCCGCGGGGGGAAAATAGAGCTTGATTTGAGCCTGTTTATCGGTTATGATAGATGGGTCCGTCGCCGCCTGTTAAGGTATTGTCTGGCAGAAGGTTCTGGCGGCAAAGCGGGGCCTGACAAGGAAACGATCAGCCGTCTTGACGACGCCTGTCTGAATGGCGCCCGGGCACTCTCTCTGCCCGGCCATCGGAAAGCTGTGCGCAACGGCGACACGATGGTCATTGTTACGACCCCGGTCGAGGCGTTCAAAGAGGAGTTGGTGCCGGGCCGTCGACTGGAGTTGACCCCGCTGGGAATTCGGCTGGTCGCCCGCAACCGTCTTCGGAAGCCGGGTCCGGTCCAGAAGGTGCGGCGGGCGCGCCGGGTGGCGATCGACCGGGACAAGGTCGAGCCGCCGCTCACGGTGCGGAATATCAAGAGCGGCGATCGTTTCCAGCCGCTCGGGATGACCGGCAACAAGAAGATCGGCGATTATTTGACCGATCGACGGGTGGCGCCGGTATTTCGCGATGAAATTCCGGTCGTATGTGACCGACAGGGTATCATATGGCTGGTCGGGTATGAGATTTCGGAACGGGTAAAGATAGACGCCACAACGAGGAAGGTAGTGACCATTGACTGCACCACGCGGATCGGAGACGAAGGCGAGACCGTTTGAGCTGCTCCTGACGCAGGACCGAATCGCCCGGCGCATCACTGACCTCGGTCGACAAATCACCGAGGACTACGCCGGCAAGACCCCGATCATGGTCGGCGTGCTTAAGGGATGTATCGTATTCATTGCCGACCTGATTCGGGCAATCAAGCTGCCGCTCGAGCTGGAGTTTGTCTCGGCGGCTTCGTACCGCAAGGGCACGAAACCGGACGACGACCTGTCACTGAATAGCCACTTCACGCAGTCGCTCCGGGGCC
>CAYPYM010000113.1:0-7932 GCA_964414435.1 uncultured Ignavibacteriales bacterium
TATAGGTCAGGGTGATTGTCAGGGGGTACGCAATGGCCGTGTCCTCGATCCGAAATCGAAACGGGTCGGCGTAGTCCCGCTGCCACGCTACCGCCGCTCCGGACTGATCGTTCACTCGAAATCCCGCCAGGTTTTCGATCGGTCCGCACGGACCATGAAGGCCCGGAATCCACTTGGGGTACAGGACAGCGGGAGAATCTCTGCCCTGCTCCAGTCGAATAGTGCTGCGGAGCAATTTCCGGCCCATTTCAGTCGCATCGACCACAATCTGCAGATCGGCCGGCATCTCATTGCCGAATGCTACGAGCGGAAGCGTGCCCATCAGCATGACCGCGGCGAGGACTACTATTCCACCGGCCGAGGGGCGATATCGGTTAGTCGTTTTCATCGTATTTCTCCTTTCGCGTTGCCTTCGTGTGGGACAACGGCCTGGCGCTCCCGACTGCGCCCTGATTGTCGCGACGCCGGGCGGATGCCCGGATCGGAAACGTGGGGCGCAATTGTATGGTTCGTTTATCGTTCATTGACCTCGTCCTGCGACAGGATGGAGAAGAACTCGTTGAAGTGAAATTCATCGGGACGAGTATCGAAAGGACCAAACAAAAGCTCTTTGTGGTCGCCGCCGACAAGCGCTCGTTCGAAGTAGTTCTTCCCGGCCACGGCAATTCTCACGACGACCGGGAGCGTTGGGGCAGCACATCGACTCCCGTCGCTGACACTGGCCGAAACGTAGTACCCGCCCTCCCGCTGTTCGACAGCATAGTCCACCCGGTATCGGGGCATCCCTGTTCCGTACAACCAATAGTCAAAAAAGCCGGTCAGGGAGCCACCATAGTACTTCTCCGCTATCTTCGTGAAATCGTGGTTGCAGAACCCCGGATGCGCGTAGCTGACGGCTAATTCGCGCAGGAACTCATCGAATCGCTCGCCGGACCGGCTCTCAAAATCGTACATAAGCCACCGGAGCATGTGGATCAGCCAGATTGCCTTGTTGAGTCGTAATGGTCCGCCGACCTGGCTGCCGGCCGCGATAGGGATATCATGCCCCCAGTCCCGAATCTTGAAGAGCACATCCCGACGTTTGAGAAGGTTTTCGTACAGCGCTCCGGAGCCGACTTCGCGATCGACAACCATGAGCGCCAGATACGTGGCTATGGCATCACAAAGCCACGACTCCCGCGCCGTGCATCCGGCGAGGGTCTTATCGAACCAGTGAGAAGCCGCCTCGGATCCATGGTGGAAGTAGTAATCGCCGCGTGGGTTATAGAACGTGGTCGGCGGAACAGCCTCACTCGCGGCTACCAGGGGATTGTAGCCTGGCCATGTCACGATGCAGTGCTCGGCGTCCGGCGGCGAGCCGAGCAGGCCGCCGACATCATCGAATGAGGTCTGCGCCACGTCGACAGCCGTCCTTAAGTGGTCGCTCCTGACCCGCCGGTTGTGGACGATGTCCACCGACACAGCGGGGTTACAGTCGATCGTCGTTGTGTCGTAACCGTCCACGAGGACCCGGAACGGATAGCTGCTGCATGAGCGGGAAGAGACAAAGGCGAGTTGCTGCCGATCGGAAGCAAGCAAAGTGCCGACGCCTGCATCGCGAAGCACGAAATTGGTCCCGTGGGATGAGACGAGCGTCAGCCGGTGCGGCACCGCACGAGGATCCTCGGTCATAGGGAAAGGGCGCCTGAAATCCTTGCCCCTGTAAGTGAACACCAGGTCGAGGGTGTCCCCGCGATACGCATATGTCGGCAGGATGGCTCCGATAAACCAGAAGTCTTTGCGGCGTATGAAGTCAGTTGGAGTGCCACTGCATTCGAGGCTTTTCAGGGTGAAGTGCTTGTCGAGAAACAACGACAGAAACCGCAGGCTGTCGGCGTTGACCACGGCCCGAAGGCACCCGTGTCCGTCTGCGATCTCGGTTTCGTCGATCCCGCCCATCTCGAACCGCCCGTCCTTCTCGACAATCGACAGGGAGTAGGGGATCTGCGACATGAGTGAATCCTGGTAAACCTGTCGTTCCTGCCGCTGAAGGATGACTGCGTCCGCCGGAACGATACTGCCCTCCTCAAGGGCGTACGCGACCCGGACCTCTTCGGGCAGATTGGGATCAAACGTGAAGACGTAGCGGTCGAAACTCGCCCAGAAGTAGCCGTCGGCACTTCTCTCGTAGAGCGAGCGGAGCAGCTGGAAGTAATTGTCGTACAAATGAAAGACGACCGGTTTGAAGTACTCCTCGCCCGGTGTCTCCTTGCTGCCCTTCACGAAGTCCTTCCACCGCAGTTTCTCCTTCTGCACCGGACGATCCGCTTTCACGGCTCTGTCGAAGTCGTCGGCGAAACGAATGAAACAGGTCGTGAACGACACGTCGACCGCACTGTCGCCGGTCATGCTCAGCAGCGAGGCACGCTCAACGTGGGAGGGTACCGTGATGGTGGCGCGGCCATTGCCGATGAAAATCGCGGTCGTCGGGCGGCCGTTTACGTAGCGTTGAAAGTGCAGGGTGCCGTCGATGAACGTTAAGGTGGCGATATCCCGGGTGTACACGAAGTTCCTGACGTCGACCGCTTCGCCTTCGTGGTTGAGCAGATCCTGGTGGAGTACGTCGTAGTCGTGCCTGAACTGCTTGAATCGTTCGGATGACACGGCTCCCGTGGAAAGGAGCGCCGTCACGAGCAAAGTTCCCGCTGCAAACAATGTTCCTTTCATAGAGACCTCCCTGGCACTTCCACGTGCCCGCTTTCAGCCATACCGCGTCGCCGTCGAGCGCGGCGTCCGGTTCCTCGGGCCGTCGACCCGCCGGGTGACGGCGCACCGCCACCGGGTTATCGACTTGCCTCCAGTGCCGTCTATCAGTTGAGGGTCACTTCGCACGCGGCCGAAGGTCGCGTCCGGGACTCACCGGCGGCATGAACGGCGTCAATCTCCGGATGGTCCGATACGGCGGCCGCTTTGGCCACGCGGATAAACGTCTTGCGGCGGTCGACCTCCTGACACAGGCGTTCAGCTTCGGTTCAACCGCGCGATACACCTCACCCATACCGCCGGCGCCGATCGGTTCGATGATTCTGTGGTGCGATATCACCGTCCCGCTGTTCGGCGGGATATGGGCGTGAGTTTTGTCGTGGTCGGATGTCATGCCTTCCGCTCCGATCAGTTCTCTCGCTCGAGAATTTCCAGCCACCGTTTGTCGCGTTGACAACCACTGCCGTGAACGACCTGCGTCGTGTCGGTCAGATCGACCAGATCGACTTTCCAGCCGCCGCCAAACTTGAGGTCGACAATGCGAAATTCGTACAAGTGACCGGCCCGTGCGACGAACTCGAAGTAGATGCAGTAACGCGATCGTTCCATCCCCTGTACGTATTGTTCGAGCTTCATTGCGGAACCGGGAGTCGAGAACCGGAAGTGCAGGTCATGCTCTCCGGGCAATACCTCGATCGTATCCCTGGGTATGATGTCGTCGCGTGTATCGAACCGCATCACGAGGCGATCGCCGAAGCCTTTCATGTCATTGATTGAGATTCGGGCCACCGTCTCCGGTGCCAGCGGCTTGCCGCTTTCCATATCGTATAGCCGCATGGTCCGTCCGCCGCCCGTACACGCCGCAATGCAAATCCCGGCGGTCACCACGAGCGCAATTGACTTCACCGAATGACCTGTTCTGTGTGACATACTAATCTCCTGCCAGCGCCGCCGGCCAGTTGAGGATCACTTCGCACTCGGCCGACGAAGCATCGACCGCCGCCGCTTTGACCACGAGAAACTCGCGGCCATCCGTGGTGGCGTCGTAGCCGAAGTACATGAAGTCGCCGCCTGCATCCTTCCAGCGCGGGTGGACCTCCAACGTGAACAGACGCTCGGGCGGGCCGAGCGAGAGTACGGGTTCAAACGATACCGGGACGGCCATCAGGTCACCGCTTCTCACGTAGTAGATCTCACGGCCGTCGCGACGCCAGCGCGGGTAGTCGCCGTCATCGGGAGCTACCCGGATGCGCGCCCGGTTGTTGTCGAGGTCGAGCAGATAGACCTCGCGGACCCTCTCCGAATGAAGCACCTCGAGGAGATAACGGCCGTCGGGCGACAACCCATAGACGGTTTCGCGCAACGGCCCGTCGAGCAGGAGCCTGGCTTCTTCCTGACGATCGCCGGAGCACAACCAGGCCCTCGGCGTCCTGGTCAGATCGGTCGTCACCGCCTCCTGCAGCAGCAAACCGCTCTTTTCGGTCCACTGGACCGGGGCCACCGTGAGGGAGTCGGTGAAGCTCACCCTTTCACTCCTGCCGGCGTCCGCGAGCTTCTGGCGACGGACGTGTAATTGCAGGCCCGATTGATAGCCGTATGCGATACTTTGGCCGTCCGGAGACCATACCGGCAGCACGTCGTTGAAGTCGTCCCGCGTGATGCTCATCTCCGATTTCGAGCGCAGATTGTAGACGGTGATATCGTACGACTTGGCTGCGGAAGGAAACGAACTATACGCGACCGAAGTATCTTCGGGCGAAAAAGAGGCATCGCCGTAGACGCCGCGGCCGCCGATTGTGTCTATCACTTGCCCCGAACGACTTACTCGTACCAGGTATCCGGGGTGGACCCCGCCCGTCAGTCCGCCCGTTGCCAGCGCAAGGCCGCCGCTGTTGGAGGCGCTGAACTCGACATCGATCTTCGAGGGACTCCACACACCAAATGCCAGCGGAATCGGATCGCCTCTCAGTTGCAGCTTCTCGGCATCAAATGGGTGTGCCAGCAGCGTGCTGTTTTTCACGTAGAGCAGGAACCCGGGGGCGCAATACTCCGCCCGCGAGTTCGCCTTCAGTATCGTCCTGACGGCCGGGGAAGTCGTCGATGCAACCTTGATGGTCGCCTTTCGTTCGCCTCCCGTGAACGCGGCCCATTCTGCGGAGTCTATGGAGGCATACAGGAAATGCTCGCCGTCCGGCAGGAACCACGGAAAGCCCATGATCGCCTCACCGACGGCGGGATCGGGCATCAGGTACCTTCGGGGCGTGCCGTCGGCCGCACTCACGCCGCTGATACCCGGTCCGAAAGCATCGAACAGGATCAGATCTTCCTCATTCCAGGTTCCGTCCTCGCCGGAGGTCTCGCAGATCACCTGAACCGGTCCTCCGGCGCAGGCGACTTTCTTCAACCGGGAACCCGTGAAAAACGCCAGGTACTTGCTGTCGGGCGACCAGATCGGATGGAACACACCCTCGGTGCCGGACAATACATACGGTTCAGAGGCGGCCAAGTCGCGCACCCAAATCCGCCGCACCCCGGACGAGTCGGTACCCACGAAAGCAATCATACTACCGTCGGGCGAAAAGCTCGGCCATTCCATTGAGGCCGCCCCGGCGGGTCGGGGAATCTTGAAACGGACGGTTCTCGGCGATGCCTCTTCCTGACGAAAAAGAACGATACTGAGAGGGCCGACCGTGAACAGGACAATCAGCGTCGCCGCCCACGTCAGCTTCACGCGGAAACGGCGCTTCGATGAAACCGTGGCGGGTATTCCCGCCTGTGTTCCGACCGAGGCGATCCAGTCCAGTTCGTCCTTCAGATCTTTGGCCGACTGCCAGCGATCATCCGGGTCCTTCGCCAGGCACTTCTTGATCAGCCTGTCCAGCGCCGGTGGCGACGTTGGCTGGAACTCGGTGATGGACCTCGGCTCGTCCTTCATGATCGAGCCAATCAGGCTCGCCTTACTTGTACCCGAGAACGCCCGTCGGCCGGTTACCATCTCGTACAGCGTCGCCCCGAACGAAAAGATATCACTGCGGGGGTCGGCCTCGCGGCCTTCAAGCTGCTCTGGAGACATGTACTGCAGGGTCCCCACGATTGCCCCCGCGCCGGTTACCGGCGTGGTCTCGGTCCGGTCGTTCATGCCGGTCACCGCTTCGGCGTGGAGCTTCGCAAGGCCGAAGTCGAGCAATTTGGCGCCGTCTTTCGTCAGATAGATGTTGCCCGGTTTGAGGTCGCGGTGAATGATTCCTTTGCGGTGGGCGACCTCGAGCGCGCTCGCGATCCGGGAGGCGGAGCTGAGGGCGAAGGCGGTGTCGAGCTTGCCCTTTGTCAGCCGGTCGGCGAGGCTTTCGCCTTCGAGACACTCCATGACGAGAAAGTCGATGCCGTTTTCGTGGCCGACGTCGTACAGGGTGCAGATGTTCGGGTGGTTGAGACTGGAGATGGTCTTCGCTTCGCGCTCGAAGCGGGCCCGGGCGTCGCTGTCCAACGCCATCCGTCGCGGCAGCACTTTGATTGCGACAGCACGGCCGAGCCGGCTATCTCTGGCACGGTAGACCTCGCCCATACCGCCGGCGCCGACGGTGGCTTCGATCTCGTAGGGTCCGAGTTTGTGGCCTTTTTCCAGACTCATTTGTTTTCGCTCGCATTCAGATCGGACGGCGTGACCGGTGTTGTCAACAGCGTTTCGAAAGCTCGCCATCGGGCGACCGGGTCATCCGAATCGGCGATTGCCTTCTCGACAAAGCGCCTGACGAGATCATATCCGATCGAGTACGTAACCGAGTAACTTCGGTACGTGTCACAGAATGATATCGATCTGGCAGTTTCTTCATCACTGATGCCGAAATACTTCTTTATCAGGGTTGCGGTCGTGAGGCTGTCATTCCGACCGTCAAGATAGTCCCTGGCGATAGCGAGGTCGACGGAGGACAATTCCTGTCTCGCCCTGTTTACCTCCAGGTAATGTTCGGCCTCGTCGGGATCGAAGCCGGCCATCGGAAAGAGCACCTCGCGCATATACCGGAGCCGGTCGTTGTCGGGAAAGGCGACGTCCATGGCATTGGTGGCAATGCCCTCGGCAACTACGGCGAAAGGAGTGAAGAGAGGGGCCACCGTGAACTCGACCCATCCGCTGTCACGAACCAGGCACTTTTCAATCAATGTGAAGTTCGTATGATGTCCGGGATAGGCTTCGTGCGTAGCCTGGTCCATAAGGCCCAGAATTCGATACGGCAGATCGGTGTTCATCTGCACCAGCGAATGTGCATTGCCCTGAAAAGTGCAGAAGCCGCCCCACGGTTTGTCGGTAACAAATTCCGAGGTCAGCTGTTCGTTTTCCGGCATGGGAAGATATTCGTGGGTCAATTCTCTGGCCCGGGCGGTGGCCGCCTCGAGAACGGGGACCATCCTGTCGCGAGGCACAATGAAACGGTCGCGGTATTCCCGGAGACGGGTGCTGATCTCTCCTTCGCCGGGGAGGAGGCTGTCGAGCCGGTTCAGGAGAGAATCGTAATGCGAGTATGCGACGTGCGGGGGGACGACATCGAAAAGAGCTTTCGCTTCCTCATCGAAACTGTATTCGGTGCCGCGAAGTTGTGCGACAAAAGCCTCGACGGCGAGCAGTTGTTTGAGAAGGAAATCCGCTCTCGCCGAGGGTTGCTCCGCCGAACGAAGCGCCTCCAGCCTCTGGATCAATGAGGTCGCTTCAGCGGCGAGATCGGAGAGAGGGTGATTCTCTATCGATTCGGGAGTCTTGACGATCCGCCAGTCTTCGGGGCCAGTGTAGAAATCGACGTAGTCGTCGTTGTACAGGCCCACTTTCAGGACCAGCTTCACATAGGATTCGGCGACGGAGTCGAGCGGAGCAGGGGAGGATTGGGCAAAGGCCGGTCGAACAAACAGGCACAGAACCGTCGCCAGTTTCAGAATGTTCCTTACCATAGTCTGCCTCTCGGTTTTTGAGTTCAGTAACTCCGGAAATCCGTCCGGCACTCTTGTCGTCAACCTTCGGCAATCATCGAATCCGGGTCATCGTAGGAAGCTCACTCCACGTACGGATCGAAATTCTCGATAAGATAGAGGTCTCTCTGGACATAGGCCTCATGATATACCAGAAAAGATTCGTCGGGTGAGATGTCCACGGCCGTACCGTCAAAGCGAGCCCCGCCCAAGGCCTCCTCCAGTCGATCC
>CAYPYM010000114.1:0-7666 GCA_964414435.1 uncultured Ignavibacteriales bacterium
AGCGTCGGGCGGTGCGCTCGGCGTGGGGGTCGGCGATACGGTCATGATGCTTGAGTATTCGTGGTACTCCGTGATTTCGCCCGAGGGCTGCGCGGCCATTCTGTGGCGCGATGCCGCCAAAGCGCCCGAGGCGGCCGAGGCGCTCAAGGTGACCTCCGGCGACCTGGCCGAACTGCGCATCGTCGACAAGGTGATCCCGGAGCCGAACGGCGGCGCCCACAACGACCCGGCCGCGGCCGCCGAAATCGTCAAAAAAGAGATCATGGCGGCGCTGGACCGGCTCAGTCAGGTCCCCGTCGATGACCTCCTCCTTCGCCGGTTGCAGAAGTACCGTGCGATGGGGGAATATCAGGAATAGAGAGGAGTGATCGATGGTTCTTCCGGAGAAACTCTTGGAAAAGCTCGTGTGCCCGCAGTGCCGCGGCAAACTGGAATATCAGGCCGACAAGGACCGGCTCATCTGCGGCGCCTGCAAGCTGGCGTACGCCGTGAAAAACAATATCCCGGTGCTGCTGGTCGACGAAGCGGAAAAACTGTAGGAGTCTGTTGTGTCAATGAAGCTTTCGAAATTCTGTGACGAGACGCTGGTGAAGTTCAGCCTGAAGTCGGGGACGAAAGACGACGTTATTCAGGAGCTGGTCGAACTGGTGTCGACGTCGAATATGATCAAAGATGTCGATCAGTTGCTTACCGATGTGCGCGAGCGCGAGAATCTCGTGACGACCGGGGTCGGCTACGGGGTGGCGTTTCCCCACGCCAAGACGAAAGCGGTCAAGGGAATCGTGATCGCGTTCGGGCGCAGCAACAAGGGGATCGAGTTTGACGCCATGGATCACAAGCCGGTGCACCTGTTTTTCCTGATCGCCGCGCCGGAAGACGCGATCGGCGCCCACCTGAACGTGATGGCCCGGTTGTCGTACCTGATGAAATCGGAAAAGAATCGCCAGAAGCTTATGGAGGCCAGTTCACCGGGTGACGTGCTGGCCCTGATGGATAACGTCGAATAACACCACCGTGTCGCGAGGGAACGCGAACCTGTCATGAACTGGATTTCAACGCAGTTCGCCAGACACTGGCGAAACATCCACTATGGCGCTATCATTGTTCTCTCGCTCGCGATCACGTTCTGGCCGGTGCAGGCCAACCGGGTGCTCGGTCAGGTCATAATCGGCGGCCTCTACTACCCCTTCTTCAAGATCCAGACCGCGATTCAGGTGCTGACCCTGCGTGAGGCCAATGTCCGGGAACTGCGCGGCTCACTCGCGCAGGCATCGCTGCAGATCTCCCTCAACGAAGAGGCGGTTCGCGAAAACAAGCGGCTCCGCAGCGCGCTCGGGTTCGAGCCGCCGTCGGGGTATCGCCTCATGCCGGCCGAAGTCATCTCGGTCTCCGGGTACCGGCTGCCGATCACGGCGGTCATCAACCGGGGGGCGAAGGATTCGGTGTATGTCAACCAGCCGATCATCAACCAGCAGGGACTTATCGGGAGGGTAACTGACATTACGACCGATTTCGCTACCGTTCAACTACTTACGGACCCGGCCAACCGGGTGGCGGCCCGGGTCGAATCGAGCCGGGAGATGGGCATCGTGCGGTATGTGAGCGGCTCGACCATGATTCTCGACAATTTCCCGGTCCACGGGGCGGTCGCGGTGGGCGATACCATCGTATCTTCCGGCCTCGGCGGGGTCTACCCGCCGGGATTGCGGGTCGGCATCGTCGCCAGCGTCCAGCGCGGGGAGCACGAGCCGTTTGCCCGGGTCACGCTGGAACCGGTCGCCAACTTCCACTCAATTGAAGAATTATTCTTATTAAGGCCGGATGATCGCCGATGAAATTAATACCGTACATACTCTATCTTCTGCTCGTGGCCTTCTACGAGGTCATACTCCGCGACCTGACGAGTATCTACGGGGTGGCGCTCGGCCTGCCTGTTTTGCTGGTACTGGCGGTGGCGGTCTACAAGTCGGAATTGTCGGCGATCTGGTTCGGATTCGCCGTCGGCCTCGTGACCGCGGCGACGAGCCGGCCCGAACTGAGCGGCTGGTACGCGCTGGCGACGGCCGGTCTGGGCTCGGCGGCGTTCCATCTGCGCGAACGGCTGAATCTCGAATCGCTGGCGTCGAAACTGCTGCTCGTCTTCGGCGGGGCGCTGGTGTATAACGTGGTGATGACGGTCATTAATCGTCCCGACGGATTTTTCTTCACGCTCGGGACGTCGGTCATCCCGGGCGCGCTCTATACGACAGTTGTGGCGTGGGTCTTTTTCCAGTTCTCGGAGGGGCGGATGACCCCGCAGAAAATGAAAGCGATGTTCTAAACGAATCATGACACCGACCAAGATATCTGTCAATGCCAGGGAAAAGGCGGGCTTGGCCCTGGTAGCGGCGGCGGTCCTGTTTCTCGTCTTCGGTCTGGTCAAGCTCCAGATAGTCCAACACGCCGAATTGACCAAGCAGTCGGAATCGAACCGCCTTCGCGTTGAGCCGATCATACCGCGACGGGGGCTCGTGCTCGACCGCGACGGCGAGCGCATCATCGACAACCGGCCGAGCTACACCGTATCGGTCGTGCCGGCCGAAGAGGTCGCCGGGGTCACGGTTCCCAATCTCGCCCAACTGCTCGATCTCGACACGCTCCAGGTGCGCAAGCGCATCCAGAAAAACACCATCAGCCGCTATCAGCCGGCGCCGGTCAAGCGCGACGTACCGTTCGAAGCGATCGCCATCCTCGAAGAGCAAAATACCCGATTTCCCGGTGTGACCTACCAGACCGAGCAGGTGCGGCAGTACCCGATCGGTCTGGGGGCGGAGTCGTTCACCGGGTATGTCGGCGAGGTATCCAAGGAGGAACTGGACAAGCTCGGTGAGTCGGACCTGAAACTGGGGCGGATGGTCGGCAAGAAGGGGATTGAAAAGCAATACGACCGTCAGCTGCGCGGAGTCGAGGGGATTCGCTATGTCGAGGTGTCGGCCTCGGGCCAGATTATCGGCGACTACGCCGATAAAGAGCGCCGCCAGCCGATCCCCGGCGCGGATCTCACGCTGTCGATCGATCTTGACCTCCAGCGGGCCTGCGGACAGGCGCTCGACACCTTCTCCTGTGGCGCCATTGTCGCGGCCGACCCGCGCACCGGTGAGATTCTCGCGATGGCCTCGTTTCCGGGTTACGACGCCAACATCTTCTCCTCGGTGATTCCCGAATCGCTCTGGGCGGAAATCTCGACCGACTCCACCCATCCGCTGCTCAACCGGCCGCTCAACGGCCTTTATCCGCCCGGTTCGACAGTGAAGTTCGTGACAGTCGGGGCGGCGCTCGAGGAGGGCGTCGTCACGCCGTCGACCACGCTCAAACCGTGTCTCGGCGGATACCAGTTCGGCAACCGGTATTTCCGGTGCTGGGACCCGGGCGGCCACGGTGCGCTCACGGCGGCTCACTCCCTCGAACAGTCGTGCGATGTCTACATGTATCAGGTCGGGGCCAAGATGGGGGTCGATCTGCTCAGCAGCTATTACTCCCGGTGCGGGTTCGGTAAGCCGACCGGAATCGACCTGCCCGGGGAGGATAGGGGGCTGGTGCCGACCTCGGAATGGTACGACAAAAACTACGGCAAGAACAAGTGGACCCGCGCCCTCGTCCTCAACAACTCAATCGGCCAGGGCGAGCTGCTGGTGACGCCGCTTCACCTGGTGCAGTTCTACTGCGGATTGGCGAACCACGGTGTGGTCGACCGTCTGCACCTCGTCAAGGACATCACGTATCCCGACGGCCACGTGCAGCAATACCAGCCCGAGCAGGCGTTCAGCCTGCCGTTCAGTCAGGCGACGATGACGACCCTCTGGCAGGGGCTGGAGCTGGTCGTGTGGGGCGATCACGGCACCGCCCGGTCGCTGCGGCGGAAAGCCTATCGGATCGGTGGCAAGACCGGCACGGCGCAGAACCCGCACGGCGAAAACCATTCATGGTTCGTCGGGGTGGCGCCGCTGGACAAGCCGGAGATCGTGGTTTGCGCCCTCGTTGAGAACGCCGGCCACGGTTCCGAGATCGCGGCCCCGGTGGTGGGGAAGATTATCGACGCCTATATGGCTCTCCGGCACCCGATCACGCCGTTTGCCTCCTCCGACACCATCGCGACGGAGGCGCCCTGATGCTCGACTATCGTCAACTCGACTGGAAGCTCATCGGGGCGGTGCTGGCGCTGACGCTGATCGGCGTGGTGCTGATCATGTCGGCCCAGTACTACAATGACTCCGCCTTCGCCAGGACCTACTGGGAGCGCCAGTTGATCTGGCTGGCGATTGCGCTGATGGTGTTTGCGGTTGTGATCCATCTGCCGTACCGGCTGTTTGATGTCACCGCCTATGTGCTGTATCTCGGCAGTCTGGCGCTGCTGGCGCTGGTGCTGGTGATCGGCACGACCCGGAGCGGCGGGACGCGCTGGTTTACGTTTGGGCCGATCAATCTGGCGCCGTCGGATATCGCCAAGCTCACCGTGTTGTTTGTGCTGTCCCGGTTCTTCGCGTACACCAAGCTCCCGCCGGCATCAAAACGACGGCTCGCGATTTCGTTCATGCTGGTGGCGGTGCCGATGATGCTCATCCTTAAGCAGCCGGATCTCGGGACCGCGCTCGTGTTTCCCGTGGTGCTGTTCGGGTTGTGGTTTTGGTCGGGACTGCCGCCGCTGTATCTCGCGCTGATCCTGTCGCCGATAGCGTCGCTTATCACGGCGTCGCACTGGCTCTCCTGGGCGATCTACTTCGCGGTGCTGGTGACGCTTCTGATCGCGACCAAACCGGGGATGGCGTTCGGGGTGGTAGCGGTGGCGGCCAACCTCGCGTTCGGCATGGTGACGCCGTTCATCTGGAACCGGCTGGCCGACTATCAGAAACTTCGTATCCTGTCGTTTATCGATCCCGGGCAGGACCCGCTCGGGGCGGGGTACCAGATCATTCAGTCGAAAATCGCCATCGGATCGGGGGGGATATGGGGGAAAGGCCTGCTCGGCGGGTCGCAAACGCGGCTCGACTTCCTGCCCGAACGACACACCGACTTCATCTTCTCAGTGCTGGGTGAAGAGTTCGGCCTGTGGGGGGCGCTCATCGTGGTCGGTCTGTTCGCCTACCTGTTCTATCGCGGCGTGCGCATCGCCGCCAAGTCGCGCTCGCGGTTTCTCTCCTACGTCGCGTTCGGTTCCACCGCCATCTTCTTCTTCCAGTTCCTCGTCAATGTCGGCATGACGCTCGGTTTCATGCCGGTGACCGGCCTGGCGCTGCCGTTTGTCAGCTACGGCGGCACGTCGCTCGTGCTGTCGTGGACGCTGGTCGGCCTCCTGGTGAAGGCCGACTACCACTGGCAGGAGTACTGATCAGGCGTCAAGCACGCCCAGCAGATTTTCCTTATTGTCTTTCACCCACTGCTCGAAGGTGCGGATATTCGGATTCAGCTTCCGGCTCTCCGCGATATCGGCCGAGCGTTCCGGGATGAACTTCGCATTCATGGCGAACATGTTGGCGAGGTCGTCGGCGCCGGGAAAACCAAACGACGCAAAAACGTCGTGCGGGATGTGATTGTACGACACTTTCCGGCCCAGCTCCCGACTCATGATCTCGGCGTACTGCGTCCCGGTGAGGTCGTCACCGACGATACCGACCAGGCGCCCGATGAACTTGTCGGGCGATTCGAAAATCCGCGCGACGACCGGGCCGATATCTTCAACCGCCACGCCGGCGAGTTTGGTGTCGCCCTGCGGGAAGCCGAAGCCGTAGCCGCCGTCTTCGGTTTTGCGCGGCGGGAAAAACGCCATGAAGTTCTCATAGTAGAAAGCCACATGAATGAACGTCGCCTTGAGGCCGGCTTCGCGAATCTCGTTTTCCAGACGAGCCTTGTAATCGAAATGCGGCACCGGGAACTCGCCCTTGCTCAGCTTTTTCGAATCGGGCAGGGAACTGAAGACGAAATGCTCGATACCGTCGGCGGCGACGGCGTCGACGAGATGCCTGCCGAGTTCGTACTCGTTATCGAAGTGCTCCCAGTAGTTGGTGACGCCGAAGACGCCGTAGCAGCCTTTGACCGCCGCGACGATACTGTCGGGATCGGAGAGATCGCCCTGGACGATTTCCGCGCCGGCCGAGGCGAGGGCGACCGCCTTTTCGGAATTCGGATTGCGGGTGAGGGCGCGGACCTTGAAGGTCCCCTCTTCGAGCAGTTGACGGGCGACGCTGCCGCCCTGGCCGCCGGTGGCGCCGGTAACAAGAATGATCTTTCGGTTCGGCATCGTATGGCTCCTTTCGTGATTTCGGGCAGACTTCCGGGCGGTCGCTGGGGGCACGCCCGGACACAGTATGTAAAACGCCCGCGGCCGGGGAAGGTGCAATAAAAGACTGATTTTCTCTATGATATCGACCCGGCGCCGCCTTCGAAGAATCGGCCGGCCGGCCGGGATTTCGGTTTACGGCGGGGAGGTTTGGCGCTATGTTGGCCTCGATGAACCAGCAGTCGGGACACAACCAGATGCGGTCGTTTGCGATCCTTGCGTTCGGCGCGGTCTGCATCAGTTTCGCCGCGATCTTCGTCAAGCTGCTCGGCACCGGCAAGCTCGGTCCGGCCTCGATCGCGTTCTGGCGCACCGCGTTCGGCGCTGTCATCCTTTTTGTGTGGGCCAGGTTGGCCGGCCACAGCCTTCGCCTGCCCTGGGCCACGAAACGATGGACGGTGCTGGCCGGGTTTCTCTTTTTCCTTGACCTGTTCTTCTGGCACCGCTCGATTCTCTACGCGGGCGCCGGCATGGCGACCATTTTCGCCAACACGCAGGTGTTCGGCACGGCGGTGCTCAGCTACTTCGTGTTCAAGGAACGCCTGAGCCTGACCTTCTGGGCGGCGGCGGTCTCGGCTATCGGGGGGGTGGTGCTGCTGATCGGGGTCGGCAGCGACATCGCGTTCACCGCGATTTATCTGCGGGGAGTGCTGTTCGGTCTGATGACCGGCGTCTTCTACGCCAACTATCTCGTCACGATGAAGCTGGCGGGGCAGGAAGGCGGCCGGCCGCCGAGCTTCATCACGCTCATGGCCTGGACCTCGCTCTTTTCGGCGGCCTTTCTGCTGGCGGCCTCGCTGCTGACCGAGCCGCATGAATTCATCCCGCCCGACTGGTTCAGCGTCTTTATCCTCTTCTCGCTGGCATTGGTGGCGCAGGCGGTGGGGTGGTGGCTGATTTCGCAATCGCTTCCCCGCATCGACGCTTCCAAGAGCGGGCTGGCCCTGCTGCTGCAACCGGTCCTCGCCACCGTCTGGGGGGCGCTGTTTTTTGCCGAACGTTTGACCGGGATTCAGGTGATCGGGGCGGGGATTACGCTGGCGGCGATTTATGTCGGCTCGCTCCGGAGGCGGGCAAAACGGCCGCTGCCGACACCGTGACCGTCGAGACCTTTTCAGAACGCAACGCCAAGTGAGAACTTCATCTCGCTTCTGGTCCTGTCTACGGTCTGCAGCGTATTCGCATCGACCTCCCCGCTCACCGTCTGGCTGAGATACCCGATCTGCACGAACATTCCGTTACGATCTTCCGAGAATGTCCAGAGGATGCCGAAGCCGCCTTCGAATCTCACGCCGCCGTGATCGGATCCGTCGTAGCCTTCGAGCCACCCGAACGAGTAACCGCCGCGGCCGT
>CAYPYM010000114.1:7676-7905 GCA_964414435.1 uncultured Ignavibacteriales bacterium
CTGCCCCTCGGCGTAGAGCGGGAGGAACGATGCCTCGTTGTCGCCGTCGAGTTCGTAACCGACCCCGGCGCCGAGAAAGACATCGGGCGCCACCATGACCCCGCCCGCGCCCTGGAATCCGACAAAGGTCGCATTGGCGTCGCCGCTGATACCGATATGAGCCTGCACCCGGGGCCGCATGCGGTGGATCGGCACAATGCGGAGCGAGTCGCGAATCTGCTTGAGGCGC
>CAYPYM010000115.1:0-7856 GCA_964414435.1 uncultured Ignavibacteriales bacterium
TTGCAGCAGTTATCACTGTCCGCCCATCACCCGATCCCAGATCAATAACAAAGTGTTTTTCGATTCTCTCTCCTTGTCGTTTAAGGGCCCCGGAGAGGCATTACCCTCTCCGGGGAACCTTATAAGTCAAACGAGCAAATGCTCAGTTGCCTTACACTTACTTCAACAGGACCATCTTCTTCGTCGCCGAGAACTGTCCAGCTTCGACGCTGTAGAAGTAGATGCCCGAGGCCCAGCTGCTGGCGTCGAGGGTGTAATCCACGGTACCAGCATCAGCATGACCATTGATCTGGTCAACGAGCTGACCGGCGACGTTGTACACCTTGATGGAGTACTTCGAGGCCTGCGGCAGATCGAAGGAGATCGTGGTGGTCGGGTTGAACGGGTTCGGGTAGTTCTGGTTCAGGGCGAACGAGGTCGGGACCAGGCTGGCCGCAACCGGCTGACCTTCGTAGGTCGCCATCTCAACGCTCTTCACGGTGCCGTGGGCATTGAGGAAGTTGCCGCTGAAGGTCTGGTCGGCCTTGTCGCTGTAAACCAGGACGCGGGTCATGTTGGTGGAAGCGTCAAACGCGTACAGCATCTCCATGTTGGTCGACAGAAGCTCAGGAGTGACGTTGCCATCGATAGTCACGAAAGCAGCACCCATCTTCTGATCAACCGAAATCACGGAGCCGTCGTACGACACGTTGGCCGCGATCGGGCTCGTCTTCGGGTACGGCAGAGCGTCGCCCACAACCACGCGGGTCAGGTAGACCAGGTCAGCGATCGAAAGCGGAATGCCATCGGCGTTGACGTCAGAGGCCGCAACCTGAGCCTGGTAGTGAGTGAACACACCCACGCCATAGACAAAGTAGTTGGCGTACAGAACCGCATCCGACACCTCGTAAGCGATGCCGTTGAGGTTCAGGTCGCCGCGAGCGTCGATCGAGTCGGCGCAGACGATGTCAACACCGCCGTTGTAGAAATCGACGAAGCGGACCGGGAGGTCCTTGTCGCCTTCCATGCAGACGTCGGGGGCGCCCAGATAGGTCGGGAACGCCGCGCCGCCGTCGGACATGTCGGCCGCGTTGGCGTAGTCGTACACGAAGCGGCTGATACCCAGCGTCTGCGAGTACGGATGGGCTTCATCGGCCGACTGGTGGAACGACACGGTGTTGTCGCCGCAATCCAGCCAGAAGAAGCGGATCGGGACGTACATGCACTCGAACGTACGATCGTCGGTGACGAGGAAGTCCAGCGTCGCCAGGGTCTTACCGGTCGCATTGAAGCAGCTCGGGTGGTTGGCGCCGTTGTTGGTCTCGGCGATACCGACCACGCGGAGCAGGCCGCTCGGGCAGCCGCCGGAGCAGTTGCCGTTCGCGCCGTAGCGATAGGTGAAGTACTCCCAGCCGCAGTCCGCATAGATCGAACCCGGCATGGCGGTCTGGAACGACAGAGCCGAAGCGTCATAAGCGATCAGGAAGTCGAAGCCCCACATCTGCTCGGAGCCGAGCTCGACGGAGATGTCGACATACTCATGAGCACCCTGGTAGGTGTCATGGGTCTTTTCGATATGAATCGCATACGGCTCGGTGGAGAGCACCCGGATGTCCTGGTCGCAGGTCGCCGTCTTGTCGCCGTCGGTAACTTGGACGGTGAACGTGTAGACCGTACCCAGCGGGTCCAGAGCATCGCTGACGTCCGAGTTGAACGTCAACATACCGGTGTTGGGATCGATCGAGTAGGTGCCCGTCGGAGTCGGGGTGACACCAACGACCGAGAACGACAACGCCGAAACGTCGCAGGCGTTGATATCGTTCGCGGTGATCTGCACGTTGATCGAGTTGCCCTTGCCGACCGGCTTCTCACCCTGACAGGTGATAGACGGAGCGTCGTTGTTGAAGGTCAGGTCGACGGTGCAGTCTTCGCCGGCGCCGCAGTGGTCGGCGATATGCACAACGAGAACCGCGGAACCGATGTCAGCCGCGGACGGCTGATAGGTCCACATACCGGTCGTCGCGTCGATGTCGCCGGGGCCGCTCACCTTGGAGAAGACCACGTCGTTCGCACCGCCCGAGCCATCGCAGTTTTCCGGATCCGGATCCGTGCCGTTGAAATCAAACGACACCGGGTTGCAGTGACCAAAGGTCAGCGTACCGGGGCAGTTCGAAAACGTCGCCGGCTGGTTCGGGATCGTCGCGATCTGGTAGCAGACCGGGCCGTTCCACGACGGATAGACGTTACCGGCAGTGGCGGTTGACCACAGCCACTGGCCACCAGGCGGGTAGAACGCTGAGTCGATACACAGGTACCGACCTTCGTCAGCGGCACTCACCTGAGTGGTGATGCTGTAGGCGTCCATATCGAAGCCGACCGGAATACCGGCGGAATCGACAGAGTAGCCACCGAAACCGATGGTGTCGGCGCCGACGCCGTCAGCGGACTTCGGGTTGAAGTAGAAACCACCGTCCAGGTAACCCTTCATGTAAATGAGGGTGTCCCAGGTGATTGCCGTGAAGGTGCCGGCGGCATCCACCGCGCCGCCGTCCGTATCAGACAGGTAGACGCGGAAGCCGTTCGTGGCGCCGGTGACGTTGTCCGTGCTCACCATCATGTGGATGTTCCACGTGATGGCCGCACCGGTATTCACCGAGGACACACCACCGTTGTCCCACCACCCGGTGACCGGGTTGCCGACCGAAACGGCATCTTGAGCATTTGCGAGCCCAAATGAAAGAACCATCAACGCAGCAGTAAACAATAATGCCAAGCGTTTCATGTTAAACTCCTACTTACTTCGTTAACAGTGTGGCAGAATGGATCAGCACATAACAGTCTCCCTTTTTCCCCCTCGATCGCCGTTTCGGACAACTTTGCAGGTGAGAGCCACCAAACCCGCGAAAAAGCCGCGTCGGCGCAGGAAAAGAAACGGTCATGCGTTTCGTTCATTCTTTTCATTTGAGCGCGTGTCATAACTTTACCTCTTTAGCGCGTCCTCCTTCCCATCTATTTTCAGGTTAACGGTTTAGCCGCGCCGAACGACGCGACTCGTTTCTTGTATACGATTTCACTCTTTACTAGCGATTAGGACCTTGCAAGAAACCGGTAAGAACATCCTGTCATCTCTCTGGCGTCTCGGTGTTCTCGGCCGAGGCGGCGGGTCTTTGGCCCCCGCCACCCCAACGGTTATCTGTAATCGCGCCTCGGCGCGGAAGTAATCACCCTACGGGCAGGAACACAACGGCGGGCCGCCCCGGAACAGGTAGCTCACCAGGTAGGTCAGGTCGGACACGTTGGGCTCGTCGGAGCCGGTGCAGTCGACGTTCCCCACCCAGAGCGGCGAGGGCGGCGGACCTCCCGTGAACAAATAGCTCACGAGATAGGTCAGGTCGGACACGTTCGCCTCGGCACTGCCGCTGCCGTCGATATCGCCGCATATCCCGCCCAGGACCGTCAGCGATCCGTCGTTGATGTAGACGGTCGACATGTTGAGCACGCTGATGGTGTCTTCCACCACCGCGATGGAATCGGCCGGCGGCGTCGAGACCTTCTGCCAGTACAGACAGACATCGCCCGCCCAACCGGTGCAGATATAATAGCTGGTATCAAAAACAACCGAGTCTTTCAGGCCGATCGACGATCCGTCGGGCCGCGAAAAACTGAAATGGTCGATAAACTCATGGTTGATGAGGATATTCACGTCACGGTCGGTGAGCGTGTCGGGCACGTTCATGACGTCGGCGAGAATCTTGATCAGCACGCCCCCCTGCTGCGGCGGAATCCCGGACGTGTACGGCGGCGCCGGAAGATTGGCGACACCCACGATATTCAGGTCGTACCCCAGCCCCGAAAGCGAACGGGCATCGACCGACTCCCAGCCGCTGGAGAGCGTGCCGGTCGTATCGAAGTTGCCGAGGTGCACAACCTTCGGGCCGATATAAACGAAGTCGTAATTGGAAGGATTGGACTGGGTCGAGTCGACACAATCAGGACCCTCGTACGTGTTGCAGATCCAGTAAGAGGTATCAATCACGGTTGCGCTGTCGGTCTGGAAGAGCATGATGTCGGGACGATCGAGCTGGATCCAGATGTTGTATGCGGCAACGGTGTCCTGATAGTTGCTCAGGAATACGGAGATAACTGTGTTGGTGGCCCCGGGGGCGGCCGTTGTGTCACCCACCTCAACGAGCAGCTCGGGCAGCTGCGCGTGGGATGAGGGAGCAATCAACAAAACGGCAGCCAGTAGGACGCACGCCAAGGTCGAGACAGCAAACCCCGGGGACGTTCTGCCGAAGGTCATACCTTCCTCCTTAAAATCCAGGTTCTGAAGTTCTTCTGCGAGTGCGTACCTTAGCCTAGATTCGATAAGGTAATCCCCGATTTGCAGATCGACGCGTGCGCACGTTTTCCCGGATAAGAGACATCACTGGGAAACAAGTCAATTCGTTTTACCTTTGTTGTTCGACTGCAGCAGCGTTCTGCAAAAAGTAACCTGTTAGTAAACCCTTGACAGCGGTTCCCTGTACCGCCCAGGGCTGGAAGTATTAGACGTTAGCGCTCGGAAGGTAGGACTTGAACGGAGCCCTTGGTTATTCGTTTTGTGGATATCGTACCCATCATCCGAGCGCAATATAAGGCTAAGGTCATATGTTGTCAACAGGAAAACGCAACGAAACTGGTGGAATCGATCGGTCGTAAGGTGCATCGGTTTCTCTGGACGGCAACGTCTTAGCCGCCTCCTCAGATGCGTCTTCCCAAAGCTGTGTCTTGAGTCACCCTCCATTAATCGTCGAGCAAACCCGGTCCGCCATCCCGTCGACTACGGGCGCGGCCCGGCCGCCCACCGCACATTCGGCAATTACTCTCAAGCAAGAGTTGTGCCGGACCCCCTCGCCGCCGGATACCCCGGCCGGCCTCTGCCGGCCCGCGCGAACACTATGACCGGCAATCGCTTACCATTCCAGGAGCGAACCTGTGCAGATTTTGCACAGCGACGATTCGACCACATCGCACCGAACCTGCATGCAAGCGGCTGCACGACCGAACCTTTGCATGCAACCCGCGGCAGACCCGATAGTCGCCCGAACGAGCCGCACCAGCCGGCCTGTCCCACCATTAATGAAAGGGAGTCGAGTGGCGGCGCACAGCCGCCCAATCAGGAGGTACTCCGGATGCGGAAGGTCCACACCGGTGACGATGTCTCGTTGCCGTGCGAATCCCGCGCGACCACCCGCCAGTGATACCGGATACCGTAGCCGGTGATAATGGTCGCAAAATCGGTCTGGGTTTGATGGGTGCCCACTATGGGCGGATCGGCGTCGTACCCGAAATAGACGTCGTACTCGAGCGGGTCGCCATCGGGGTCGCTGCACGTCCACATGAGGATCGGATCGAGGGGAGCATCGAGCGTGCTGTCGGCCGGCGCGCCGTTGGCCGTGTCGATCACCGGCACCGTGGGGGGAGAGTTGGGGGCGACGCCGTTGTCGTCGCTGCTGCAGCCGGCCAGTGCAATCAGACCGGCGCCGACCAGGATCGCGGCCGTGAGAATGCCGAGCAGCCTGAGGGTGAGTGATTTCATACGTGCATTATACGCCGGACCCCGCCCGCCGGCTCACCCTCCTCACGGTTGCGCCGTCTCGCGTATGAGGGGCAGCGGAACCGAATCGACCATCCCGATAATGCCGGCCTGCATCGGACCGTCGTAGAAGTGTGAGTCACCGTACATTTGCCAGACAGCGAGAAAGAACCCACGGTCCAGCGAGAAATAGAACTCGGCGAACGACACGCTCGGCGCAAAACCGCTGCCCAAAACGAGACTGTCAAATCTAATTCGGAGCAGATTGTCGTAAGTTGTGGAATCGTAGGTGACCGACTGCCCGAACTCAGTCGAACGCACCATTCTCGCCGTATCGGTAATGTACGCAACGGCTACTGTCTCCACACCGACCTGGGCGGCCCCCGGTCCCGTGAGCGGGAAGACCCACTGGTTCGATCCCTCGTAAACGAGCCCGTCTGCAGTACGGCGAACACTCACAGACCAGTCCCGAAGGAAGTCGTCGCGAGAAAAGTCCCATACCCACTTGTGTGCCGGAAAGACGTACACCCCGCCCGAATCGGAAACCCACCGCGCGATCGAATCGCAGTAGTACCAGCGGTACACGCTCTCGATTGAATCCACCACATCCCAGCGGCCCTTTACGACCTGCCCGGCCAACCCCGCATCCCAGGTGCCGTCGCCATCGATATCAAGAAACGGCTCGCCGACCTCGTAGCGTTGATCGGGCTGGTCGTACACGCCGTTCAGATTGTAGTCATCGAACGGTTCACCGACATAGTACGGATCGGTCCACCCGTCGTGACGGCCGTTGTGGTTGAAGTCCATATTGACCGCTGGGTCAAGAGACATGACAAAAGTGTCGATGCCGCGATCATAGACGCCGTTCCCGTTGGCGTCACCGAACGGCTCCCCGACGATGGAGTCGGCATCGATGTACGTTTCTGCGCCGCCACTCTGGGGCGATCGAACGATCAGAAGCGAGGTCGTGTCGAACCAGAGATAGTCGGCCAGTTGCGGCGCCTGTTCCACCGGTCCGGTCGGTTCATTGTTGTCGCTGCAGGCGAGGATCGCCAGCGCAAGCAGAGCAGTCAGCAGAAGTATACGGGCCGGCATGACGGAAGTCCCTCCTTCGATCGGGAAAAGTGTGTTCGTAATAGAAGATACGCATATCCGCGATCCTGTCAATGCCCCCGGGGCCGCATTTTTAGTGTTGACTTGCCCCCCGGCCGAAACCATACTGGCCTCATTGAAACATAGCACTATCTGTCAGGGGACATACCGATGGCCAAGATGTCGCAGACCGTCAAAGAGATCATCAAGACCGGCATTTTTCTCATCATCGTCGGACTGCTGGTCACCTTCTACATCGTCTATCCGCTCACCCGCACCAAGACGGTCATGGGGCGGAGCGATATCGATACCTACAAAAAAGACTCGATCGTCGTCAACGACCCGACCGCCTGCACCGACGCCGACCTCGCCTGCGACACCTTCCGGGTCGACTCCGACGGCCTCACCAACCTGGCCGGGCTCTATATCAAACCCCAGCCGTACAACCCCGACAAAGTCCTCGGCACCGTCATCCTCCTCGCCGCCGATACGACCGACCGCGAATCGATGCTCCCCTGGGCGAAACAATTCACCGACTCCGGCTACATCGTCGTCCTCTACGACCAGCGGGCCACCGGGTTCTCCACCGACGCCTACCACGGCGAGGGCCGCTACGAGGCCGAGGACCTGATCGCGGTGATCGGCTATCTCGATCTGCGTGACATGATCGCGCATCCCCTGGCCGTGATCGGCGAGACGGTCGGCGGCGACGCCGCCTATCTGGCCTCGCTCGAGGAACCGCGTATCGACGGCGTGGTGGCGATCGATCCCTATTTATCCACGACCCGGATGTGGGACATCCTCAGGAAGCGCTATGATCTCCTTCCGATTCCGTTCTTCCGCACCGTGATGTGGTGGTGGTACGATATCCGCTCCGGCTACGCCGCGCCGTACCGCAGTGTCGATGATATCGAGCCGGTCGAGGTCGCGACCCTCGTCTATGTGCCGTCCGATGACCTCGAGTGTGCCGAGGTGCAGAAGCTCAAGGCCGAGTCACCCACCGACCTGCTTGAGGTCGAGGCCGATCCGGCCACGCCGGAGGCGCTGCTGGAGAACCTGTTCGGCTTCGTGCGCGTGATCCAGCCCCACCCGGTCGAGGAATAGTCTTCGCGTAGAGTGGCCCTTGAGTAGGTCGAGACCCTTGCGGTTTTGACCTTGTCCGCAGCCCTTACCGTCATACCGAGCCAATGGAACGTCATGCTAAGCC
>CAYPYM010000116.1:0-7833 GCA_964414435.1 uncultured Ignavibacteriales bacterium
TCAGAGGGTGGCCGAAACGCTTTAGCGGAAAGGGCGCCGTTGGCTGACTCCGTCACATTCGCTCACGAACTGGCCGGTCCGATAGAAGCTCCGGTCATGCTCTTCCTGCACGGATTCATGGGGCGCGGGTCCGACTGGCACACCGTTACGGCGGAACTGTCAACCGGATTCCGTTGCCTGACGGTCGATCTTCCCGGCCACGGCGATACTGCAATCACCGGCTCCGACGACCGTTATCGGATGGAGCCGACCGCGAAGGCACTAATCGGCCTGCTAGACTCGCTCGATATACGCCGCTGTCACCTGGTTGCCTACTCGATGGGCGGGCGGCTCGGCTGGTATCTGGCGCTGCATTGCCCCGACCGATTCGATCGGATCGTGCTCGAATCGACCACGCCGGGGCTCGAAACCGCGGCGGAGCGCGAAGAACGGCGCCGGCACGATGAGGCGCTGGCGAAGAAGCTGGAGACGGTGCCGTACGAGCAATTCCTCGCGGAGTGGTACGACCAGCCGCTTTTTGCCACGATGCACCAGTGCCCGGGACGGGTCGCGGCAATGTTTGAGTCGCGACGGGAGAACGACCCGGCCGGCCTCGCCGGTTCGCTCCGAAAGATGGGAACCGGCTCGATGCCGGAGCTCTGGCCGCTCTTGGAGAAACAGGGGCAGACATTATCCTCGCGCCTGCTGTTGATTACCGGCGGCGAGGATGCTAAATTCAGGCAGATCGCAGAGCGAGTCGCGACGCTTGTGCCGGGGGTTGCCGTTCGCACGGTCGACCGCTGCGGGCACAACGTCCATTTCGAAAACCCGGGAGATTATGTCAGTCTGGTCAGGGGGTTCCTGACCCAATAGATGAGGATAGATATGGCCAGCATAACCTGGATAGAAGCCGGGACCTACACCGACATCAAATATCACAAGGCGGAAGGAATCGCCAAAATCACGATCAATCGCCCCGAGGTCCGCAACGCCTTCCGCCCGCTCACGGTCAAGGAGATGAGCGAGGCGTTCGCCGACGCCTGGGAAGATCAGCAGATCGGAGTGATTGTGCTCACCGGTGAAGGCGAGACGGCGTTCTGCTCCGGCGGCGACCAGAAGATCCGCGGGGATTCCGGCTATACCGATGAGAGCGGGGTGAACCGCCTCAATGTGCTCGAGTTCCAGCGCCAGATCCGCACCTGCCCCAAGCCGGTGATCGCGATGGTGGCCGGCTATGCGATCGGCGGCGGGCACGTGCTGCACGTCATGTGCGACCTGACGATCGCTGCCGACAACGCGATATTCGGGCAGACCGGTCCGAAGGTCGGCTCGTTCGACGGTGGCTACGGCTCGAGCTATCTCGCGCGCATTGTCGGGCAGAAAAAAGCCCGCGAGATCTGGTATCTGTGCCGTCAGTACAACGCCCGGCAGGCGCTCGATATGGGACTGGTCAACACGGTCGTGCCGCTCGACAAGCTCGAGGCAGAGACGGTGCAATGGTGCCGGGAGATCCTGGCCAATTCGCCGACCGCGATTCGCTGTCTGAAAGCAGCGCTCAACTGCGACTGCGACGGTCAGGCGGGGCTGCAGGAGCTGGCCGGCAACGCCACGATGTTGTACTACATGTCGGCCGAGGCGCAGGAGGGCCGGGACGCGTTCAAGGAGAAGCGGAAACCCGATTTCTCGAAATTCCCGCGCCAGCCGTAAGTTCGTCTTTTGGGGAGGCAGGTGTCGTGAGTCAGTCAAAAGCGCAGGTCTGGTTTCGGGCGGCGCGGCCAAAAACGCTTTTTGCCGCAGCCGCGCCGGTGATTATCGGGGCCGCCATGGCGTGGGCCGACCACGGCTTTCATCTGCTCGCCGCGCTGGCGGCGTTCGCCGGTGCGATGCTGATCCAGATCGGTACAAATTTCGCCAACGACTATTCCGATTTCAAATCCGGCGCCGACGATCACACCCGGCTTGGCCCGACTCGCGCCACCGCCGCCGGGCTGGTCACTCCCCAGCAGATGAAAGTCGCTGCGATCGCCGTGTTCGGTCTTGCGCTTGTGATCGGCATCTATCTTGTCGTGCGCGGCGGCTGGCCCGTCGTTATTATCGGTCTAAGTTCGATCCTCTGTGGTGTGCTCTACACCGCCGGGCCATACCCGCTCGGTTACAACGGTCTCGGCGATCTTTTCGTGCTGATCTATTTCGGTCCGGTGGCGGTCGGCGGCACGTACTATGTCCAGGCGCTGACGATCACCCCCGCGGTAATCGTGGCCGGGCTGTCGCCGGGCCTGTTTTCAGTAGCGATTCTCACCGTTAACAACCTCCGCGATATCGACGCTGATCGCCGCGCCGGCAAGAAGACGCTGCCGGCCCGGTTCGGCCGAACGTTCGCCCGGTTCGAATACCTGACGGCAATCGCCGTAGCGACGCTCTTGCCGATTCTACTGCACTTTTGGGCCGACGGACCGGTTCTAGCGACAGGGGCGGCGCTGGTGCTGCCGGCGGCGATTCCGGCGCTTCGGACCGCTTTCCGCTCCGAGGACGGCCCGACGTTGAACGATCTGCTCGCGACGACCGGCAAGCTGCTCCTTTTGTACAGCCTCCTGTTCTCGCTCGGATGGTTGCTATGAAAATCACGCGGATGTCATGTTACGCTTACGAACTGCCCCTGCGGTCGACGCTCATCCTGAAGGGAGTGCCCCTGAACTGCCGGCGCGGTTTGCTCCTGCGGCTCGAGGACGACGGCGGCCGGATCGGCTGGGGCGAGATCGCGCCGCTGCCCGGCTTCTCCCGCGAAACCCCCGAGTCGGCCCACGCCCAGTTTCAGCAGGTCTGCCAGGAGCTGGTGGGGAAGGCGCTACCGGAACGGCTGGAGCGACTCGACGGCGGCTTCAACGACTGGCTCGGGCAAATCAAGCTGCTGCCGTCGATCCGGTTCGGGATCGAGACCTGCGTGCTTCAGCTTATCGCCCAGGAACAGGGGAAACCGGTCCGCACGCTCCTGTCTGACAAGGTGCGCGACAGCGTGGCGGTCAACGCCCTGCTCACCGGCGCCGAGGAAGAAATCGTCGCGCGTGCCGCCGAACTGCGCGATCAGGGGTACACCACGTTCAAATTGAAGGTGGGGAGTCGGTCGTTCTACGACGATGTCCAGATCGTGTTTCGCGTGCGCGATGCGATCGGTCGCGGCGCGACGCTTCGTCTCGATGCCAACCGGTCGTTTGATTCGGTCGAGGCGCGGCGGTTCGGCGAGGCGGTCAAGGGTGCCGGGATCGACTATATCGAAGAGCCGGTGCGCAACTACCTCGAGCTGCTCCACGTGACCAACCGGGGCGGATTTCCGCTGCCGATCGCACTCGATGAATCGTTGCTGTCGATTTCCCCCAAGGGGCTGACGCCGCTGCGGGGGGTGAGGGCGGTCGTGCTCAAACCGACCCTGCTCGGCTACGAATGGTCGATGTGGTTCGCCCGTCGGGCTCAGCGGGCCGGGATGATCGCGGTGGCCAGCTCGGCGTTCGAATCGAGTCTCGGGTTGCGGATGATCGCAGCGCTCGGAGGCTGCTTCAACGGCGGCACCGAGGGGAGCGATATTGCGATGGGGCTGTCGACGCTCGACTGGCTGGCCGAGGATCTCGTGTCGCCGCCGGTCAGCATTGTCAACGGCCGCATCGATCTCACCGTTTCCCAGGCCCTGCCGGTCGAGGTTCATCACCACAGCCTCAAGGAACTGAGCCGTGAGTGAGATCACCTGTCCGCTTGCACATGCGGCGTTGCGGTATCCGTACGAGGCGGCGCTGATCGATAGCACGCGCTCCGTTTCGTATGCCGAGTACAACGCCCGGGTGACGGCCACGGCCGTGCGATTGTACGAAGCCGGTATCCGCCGCGGTGACCGGATCGGGCTCGGGGCGACAAATTCGATTGAGTACATCATTGCCCTGATGGGGATCATTCGCGTCGGAGCAATCGCCTGCCCGTTGAATCACCGGCTCCCGACCAGGGCACTCGCCGAGGCGGCCTCGAATCTGAAATTAAAGAAGGTCGTGACCGATTCGAACAGTACCGCCAAGGAGGGGTATCCCGGTAAATTCCCCCTGATCCTTCGCACGCTGGTCGACCTGCTGGTCCCGCCGCCGGAAGATTCACGCGAATGGGCCGTCAGTCTCTCCCGCTACTCCTATGCCACGATCGTGCAGACCTCCGGCTCGGCCGGGTCGCCCAAGGCGGCGCTGCATTGCTACGCCAATCACTACTACAGCGCGCTCGGCTCCAACGAGAATATCGCGCTCGGGCCGGGGGACCGCTGGCTGCTGATGCTGCCGCTCTATCATGTCGGGGGGATCGGGATACTCTTTCGATGTATGCTGGCCGGTGCGGCGGTGGTCGTGGCCGACTCGGTTGACGGTCTCCCGGCCGTGAGCGAGCCGTCGCACCTGACCCACCTTTCGCTGGTGCCGACCCAGATGAAGCGGATGCTCGACGATCCCGCGTGGGCGAGGACGCTCTCGGATGCCAAAGCTATCCTGGTGGGCGGGGCGGCGCTGCACGAACGTCTGATCGAAACGGCCCACGATCTCCGCTGGCCGCTGTTCACCACGTACGGCATGACCGAGACGTCGTCTCAGCACACCACCGTCGAACCGGGCGCGCCGCTGGCAAGATTGTATACATCGGGACGTCCGCTGCTGCATCGGGAGCTGAAGCTCTCGCCCGAACGGGAAATCCTCGTGCGCGGGAAGAACCTGTTTGTGGGATATATCGAGCGCGACCGGATCGACCCGGCGGTCGATGAGGACGGCTGGTTCCACACCGGCGACATCGGCACGGTGGACAGTCAGGGCTGCCTGACCGTGTTCGGCCGCCGGGACAACATGTTCGTCTCGGGCGGTGAGAATATCCATCCCGAGGCGATCGAACGGGAGCTGCGACGACTTTCCGATATCGAGGACGCGCTCGTGGTGCCGGTGCCCGACGATGAATTCGGGGCGCGGCCGTTTGCGTTTTTGAAGGTTCGCCTCCACGGTCAGTCGGAGTTCTCAGAGAAGAAGGAAGGCGTCGTGGCCGAGAGCGAAGCACTCGTGGCCGAGATCTGTCGGTCGGGTAAACTCCGCGCCCATCTGGAGACGGAGCTCCCCCGTTACATGATCCCGGTGCAGTGTGTGGCGTGGCCGACCGGGCCGGTCCATAACCGTCTCAAGCCGGAGCGAGCCCGTTTCCGCGATCTGGCCGAACAAATCTACCGCCGTCAGTCCTGACGAATCTCCTCCAGCTTAGCTTTCAGTCCCTCGGGCAGCGGCACGGCGTTGCCGGTTGTCTTGTCGGTGTTGACATGTACCGAGTTGGCGGTGGCGACCGTCTCGCCGGCCTCGTTCTTGAGATCGTATTCGAGGCTGAACGATGATCGGCCGAGTTTGCCCGTCCGAACGTCGATCGTCAGGCGGTCGCCGACATAGAGCGGTCGCCGGAAATCGGCTTCGGCGTGTACAATGAGGATAAGATAGTCGGCCTCGTGGATGATCGTACGGAAGCTGTAACCGATTGATTCCATGAAGGATTCGTAGGCCATATGAGCCAGCCGGAAATAGTTGCCGAAAAAAAGCACGCCGGCGGCGTCGGTGTCGTGAAGCCTTACGGAGGTTTCGTACGTATACATGGGCAGGCGTTCCTGTCTGTGTTCGAGAAAGTTCGTGCGCCCGGGGCGCGATCGCAATATATTGACCGCTAATGTATAACGCCGAATGAATACCGCGTCAAAATAAATACTCAAGGTCCTCGACCTGCAACCACGGAGCCCAGCTATGAAGCGTCTATCCCGCACTCTTCTGCCTCTCCTCACTCTGTTCGCCCTGATCATCGCGATTCACCCGACCGTTGCTGCCGCGGAAAACAAGGTGCCGCAGCGTTCCGAAATCGCCCCCGAATACAAATGGAAAGTCGAGGATATCTATCCCGACAGCGCCGCCTGGCAGGCCCAGTACGATCTGCTCGAGGCCAGCCTGAGCGCATTCGAACCATATCGGGGCAAGCTCGGCGAATCCTCGTCCAATCTCCTGGCCTGTCTCAAGCTGCGCGACAGCCTGGAGCTGATCGAGGATAACCTGTACGTCTACGCCTATCTCAAGCTCGATGAAGACAACCGGGTCAGCGAGTACCAGGAGATGGGCGGCCGCATCTCCCAGCTCGCCTCGAAATTCAGCCAGTCGACCTCGTTCATCGAGCCGGAGCTGCTCGCGCTCGGGGCCGAGAAGATCGACGCCTACCTCACCGAAAATCCGGAACTCGGCGTCTACGCCCACTATCTGAAGGATATCGAGCGGCAGAAGGCGCACATCCTTTCCGACCGTGAAGAAGCGCTCCTGGCCATGGCCGGTCCGGCGACCTCGTCGCCCTCGAATATCTTCAACATGATCAACGACGCCGATATCGATTACGGCACGATCGCCGACACCAACGGCGAGCCGCTGCACCTGACCAAAGAGCGGTACTACAAGATCCTCGAGTCGACCAACCGCGACCTTCGCCGCCGCGCCAACCAGGCGTACAATGAGGCCTACATGAAGTATCTCAACTCCCTGGCGGCCACCCTGTCCGGTTCGGTCAAGAGCGACTATTTCTATTCGCAGGCCCGGGGTTACAACTCGTGCCTGGCGATGTCGCTCGATCAGTACAACATTCCCGTCTCGGTGTTCAAGAGCCTGGTCAAGGCGGTCGATGACAACCTCGAGCCGCTCCACAAGTGGACCGCGATCCGCAAACGGATCCTCGGCTACGACACGCTGTACACCTACGACCTCTCGGTGCCGCTCCTGCCCGACCAGCAGAAGGAGTACACCTTCGAGGAAGCCAAGAAGATGGTCACCACCGGACTGGCTCCGCTCGGTAAGAACTACCTCGAGAACTTCATCAAGGGTCTCAACGGCGGCTGGATCGATGTCTACGAGACACAGGGAAAGGGCTCCGGGGCGTATTCCTGGGGCACATATTCGTCGCATCCGTATGTCCTCATGAATTTCAGCAACACGCTCGAAAGTGTGTTCACGGTCGCCCACGAAATGGGCCACGCCATGCACAGTTTCTACACCAATCGCAACGAGCCGTATATCAGCCACAACCACGCGCTGTTCCTCGCCGAGGTGGCTTCGACCGGCAACGAAGCGATCCTGATGAAGTACATGCTCGAACACACGACCGATAAGCGCGAGAAGATGGCGCTCCTGAACTACTACATCGAGCAGGTGGTCGGGACGTTCTTTACACAGGTCATGTTCTCCGAATTCGAACTGGCCATCCACGACCGGATCGAAAACGGCGGCGCCCTCTCGGCCGACTTCATGCGGCAGACCTACCGCGGCATCTATCAGAAGTACTGGGGGCCCGATCTCGTGATCGACTCGATCAACGACATGGGCTGCCTCCGCATCAGCCACTTTTACCGCGAGTACTACGTCTACCAGTATGCGACCTGTTACGCCGCGGCGCAGATGATGTCGCAGAAGCTGTTCGAGAACAAGGACTACCTGCAGACCTACATGCAGTTCCTCAAAACCGGTAATTCCGACTACCCGGTCAATGTCCTGAAGAAAGCCGGCGTTGACATGACCACCCCCGAACCGGTGGAACGGACGATCAAGCTGTTCGCCTCGCTGGTCGATCAGATGGAGCAGTTGCTCAACGAATCGGGGAAATAGCTTCGGCTACATGCATAAACTCCCAACGGCGGCTCGCCCGAGCCGCCGTTTTTTTTGCGCCACAGGTCGGCCGGAAGCGAAGTCGAAACCGGACAGTTTGTGCCTTATTTCACAAACGGCAACCGTCCTAATTGCAATTCACTTTCAATTAGGTGTCTCCCGGCGGACCCAAATTGAA
>CAYPYM010000117.1:0-7776 GCA_964414435.1 uncultured Ignavibacteriales bacterium
GCGGCGATCCATCCGGGCCAGACCCGGTTATAGATCGAGTAAGAGCCCTCGACTTTCCAGAAGTTGTCGTCGCCGCCGAGAAAGCCGCCGTAGTAGTCAACCGAAAGTTCGCGCACCGAACCGGTGTGCGGAGTGAAAATGAGGTCCCGGCTGTCGCGCAGGACATGGGCGTAGAGGCGGCGGCGGATCGACAGGCCCTCGACCTGTGCCCGGATCGAATCGGCGATATCGCTCGGGACTCCGGCGATGTCCACCGACTGGTATTCGACCCCGGCGGTGGCATCGGTGTAGCGACCGAACCGCTTGGAGGTCGACAGCGAGGCCGACCACTGCTGGACATCGAAATCCTGCGTCTCGTGCTTGCGGCGCGGCTGGAATTCGCCGGTCAGCGCCAGCGGCATGCGGATGCCGAGGAACCACGGCTCGGTGAACCGGAGCCGATAGCGGTGATCGGTGATGCGGCTGTAGGAGCCGAGACTGAATTCGATCCGCGAGTAGAAATCGAGCCGTCGCGATCCGAACAGCTTCTGCGTGCCGGTACCGCCGGTGAACGACCAGGTCAGGTCGGCCGCTTTCGATTGACCGGCACCGGTCGTGAGCGTGACGTAGTACGGCCTGCGCTCGCGGACACTGAGAATGAAGTCCGGCATGTAGCGATTCCCATCGGAGTTGGCCTGCTGGAGGGTGAGGGTCGAGAAGTACCCCGACTCGAACAGGCGGCGCTGGGAATCGATGATGGCCGAGCGACGGTAGACATCGCCCGGCTTGATCTTCAACTCGCGGCGGGCCGTGTAGGCCGGGTATTCGTCGGTGCCGACAATCGTGACGTCGCCGAAGTGCACGATCGAATCGGATTCGATACGGAACACGATCGGTGTGAGCTGGGTCGAGAGCGAGGTGTCGAAGACGGGCGTCACGGTGGCATACGGATAGCCCGAGTTCGCCAGGACGGTTTTCATGTCGAACCCGCCCTTCATGACCTCGTAGTAGTTGACCGGTTTGTGCCGTTTGAATCGTGCGGCGATCTTCTCGAAGCGGCGCGTGAGCAACGAGTCGTAGGTGCCGACAATGCTCTTGTCGCCGTATACGAACTGCCGGCCCTCATCAATCATGACATGCACTCGCGCGGATGAATCCGGTTCGACCACCTCGAAGACTTCATCGACCTTCACTCCGAGGAAACCGGCGGAGAGATACATGTAGCGAATCTCGAGCGTGTCGCGCCCGTAGGTTTCGCGCTGGACCCGGCTGCGACGGTCGCCCTTGAGCGCGGCCCAGCCGGTGCGGAGATGCGAATACATGCGGTCGCGGATATCGGTGTCGGAGAAATACGAGTTGCCGTCGACCTGGATGTCGCTGATGATCGGCGGGGGATCGTTGCGCAGCCAACGGAGCATCGCCCGGTCCATCGCCGCATGCGCGACTGTGGCGGGAAGAAGCATCAGGAGGGTGAACAGCGCGGCCCGGAATCGGCTCATCAGAATTCCCAGTGTAATCTCAGGTTGAGGTGGTACAGCTCGTTCTCGTCGCGGCTTCCCTCGAAGAGGAGCGTCTTGCTGTAGCGATACTCGAAGCCGGCTTCCTGCCTTGTCTGGCCGGCCAGGGTCGAACGGCCGTAGACATAGAATGGCCCGAAATACGATCCGAGGGTAACCCAGGCGTTCCACGGGTCGAGCTGACCGCCGTACACCGGGTCGATCTCGAACGTTTCCACGCCGATCCGTTCGAGCTGCCGCGCCCCGATCTGTGACATCTGGTTGTACCCGAGCCCGAACAGGCGGTCCTCGATCTGTCCTCCCACCGCCACCCCCTCGCCGGAGTAGGTGTTGGCGAGGATCAGCGGCAGGATATCGGCCTGGCTGAAATCGCTGCCGGGACAGGGCTGGGGATCGGGCACGAGCAAGGTGCCGCCGACATGAATGCACAGATCGACCTGTTCCGATACCGGTCCCTCGCTCTGCGCGGCGCTGCTGCGTATGGTTGAGACGCGGGTGTAGCCGGTGATATCCAGACGCGGGTTGAGGGTGTCGTTGCCCTCGAATGTCACGGTGCTGGTCGGATCGAGCCGGAACGTCTTGTCGAAGAGGAAGCCGCGGCCGCGAAGCACCTGCATCTCTCCGACAAAGCGGTAGTTGCCCTTCTCGCGAATGAGATTGATCGACCCGGCGAACTCGGCGTCGATATCCTCGTTCTTGATCCAGTAGTTGGAGGGGATCTCGACATTGATGTTCAGGTCCCACGGATTCTCGGTCGACAGGGCGGTCATGATCGGCGAACTGGTGGCGTCCTCGACAAACGGTACGCGATACTGGGCCGAGATGAGCGTCAGGTCGCCGGTAACCAGCGGCGGCGTGGGACCGTCGACCGACAGCTCACCCTCCACCTTGCCCCGGATATCGTCGAGTTCATACACGAACGGGAATTCATTTTCAAGCGTGACGTTGAGGGCGTAGTAGAGGCTGTCGAGACTCAGCAGTTTGATGTCGCCTTCGATCTCGGCGTAGTGGCGCCGTCCGGAGGGCTCCCGGTTGTCGGTTGCGAAGACCTCGATTTTCCTGATGTTGATACTGTTGTCGTGCATCGTGACGCCCGCCGAGTCGGCGTAGATCGGGTTCTCGAGGTCGAAGTACTTCAGCCGGGCATTCTTGATGTAGGCCTCTCCCTCGAGATGCGGGTCGTGGGGTGTCCCGAAGAGTTCGAAATCGGCCCAGAAGTCACCGTCGAGCTGTTCCACCGACGGCATGATGAGGCTGACGAGGTCGAAGCGGCTGTCCGTCGCGTGGATCTTCACCGACATCGGCTTCTGCGGAAAGCGCGTGATGGAATCGGTCGTGAAGGCGAGATCGACATAGAGGGAGCCGGCCGCAACGTATTCACCCGGATTCGACATCACCCGCACGGTGTCGAGCGAGAGCACGTCGCCGGCGTAAGCCAGCCGGGCGGTCAGGTCGCCCAGGTCGAGGCCCTTGTACGACAGGGAGTCGATCCCGCCCATGAGATTGAATTCGGGCGAACGGAAGGTGCCGTTGACGGATGCCTCGGCCGACACGTATCCGTCGAGAACAATGGTCGAATCGAACAGGTGCAGCCACGGCGCGATCGGCAGTTTCTCGACGGCGAGGAGGAAATCCATCGACTCGTCGTAATTGATCCGCCCGACCAGCGACAACAGGGCGTCAGCGTTGCCGATCGCGGCGCGGTTGAAGATGAATCCGGCCGTATCGACATCGATCAGCAGCGGCGACTGATTTGCGAACCGCTGGCCGAACAGCGTCACCGCCAGATCGCCGATCCGAAGCTGCTGCGGCTCGACCATGTAGTCCAGCGAAGCGTGCCCGGTGAGACTCGAGTACGGGTTGAAGATGTGGCTCGAATCGACATAAACGAGATTCGAGTCGATCGTCAGATCGACATAACCGGTGTCGTACGGAATATTCCAGGCGGCCCCCTTGGCGAAACGCACATCGACCGTGCCCTGTCTTCCCGACAGGAATCGGTCGAGATTCACCGTCGCGTACAGCGTATCGGCGAAAAGGCCGTAGATCCAGCACGAGTCGGAGGCGAACCAGCCGCGAAGGTCGGGATCGGAAGTCTGACCGGTAAGAGTCGCCTCGGCATAGCCGCGTCCGCCCGGCTGATCGATAAATATCTTGCCGTTGCGATAGCGGTCGAGATTGGGCAGATCGATCTGAAGGGCGAGATCGATATCGTGACTGTAATCGATTTTCCCCGACGCCCAGAAGGTGTTTTCGTAATAATCGACCCGGAATGAATCGGCGAATATCAGTGAATCGGTCGTGATCGTCAGGTGTCCCGCCGCATCCTGGATCGGGTACTCGTCGAACGATGAACCGTACAGATCGGCGTCGACATCGAGCACCAGCGTGGCGTTGGTGAACGACTCGCCATCGAGCTTGACATGCCCGGTGAGATCGGACGGAAACGTACTCGGAAGCAGGTGCAGAAGATTGAAATTCTTCAGGTCGGCATCGAGATAGTAGGTATTCGGCGACGCGGCGAAATCGATCCCGCCGTTGCCGTCGACGGTACATCCCCCGAGTATCGACCCGTAGAGCGAATCGATCGTCAGCTGCTTATTCTTGAGACGGTAGGCCACCAGGAGGTTGTCGAAATTGAGCAGCAGGAAATCGCCCGCGACCGTCGTTCTCCCCTGCAGCGCGCCGCCGACAAAAGACAGGTTACCGGAGACATCGACCTTGCCGCTCAGCTTGGTGTCGACGAAGTGTCCCACTTTCTCGACATCAACGTTGTCGGCCGCGTACTGCACGGTGCCCACGATCGTGTCGCCGAAGACGATGTTGCCGTCGGCGCGCACGTTCATGCCTTGCGATGACAGCGCGATATCCTGAAACAACGCCCTATGCTCGGAGTAGGTGATCTTGCCCGTGGCGGCATCCAATTCGATATCGCGCAGGTCGGAATTGAAGGCGAGGCGATTGAGATCGACCGAGTAGGTCCCCTGATCGCCTTCAATCGAAGCCGCCACCGAGATGTCGTCGAAATGCGACGTGTCCGACGTGCGGAGGACGGTCAGGGTGCCGCGGTCGATACCGAGATCGTGCAGCGAGAAGTACGGCGGCGGCGCGGGCGGCTTGTTGCCGGCCCGCGTAAGCGGCGGCAGCAGCCAGTGACCGGTGCTGTCCTGGCGAAAAGTCAGGCTTATCGAATCGATATGGAGGTGGTCGAGCACGTAACGCCGGTTCCAGAGGTTCGAGAAGGAATAGACGGCGGTGAGATGCGGGATGTCCGCCATGAGGTAGCGGCGGTCCCCGTCGATATAGAAAATGTCGACATCATCGAGGGTGAACCCGGAAAAGAGGCTGCCGCCGATGTGCCCGATATGGATATCGAGATTGTTCCGTTCGGCGAAGAGCGCGGCGATACGGTCGTTGGCGACCGTCTCGATCCCGCCCATCCAGGCGAGATACATGATGCCGCCGGCGATGACAAGGATCAACAGCCCGATCGCAGCACTGAGTATTTTGAAAAACCGCCGCATCACTCGATCCCTAATTTCCCGAGAATCGCCCGCGCCGAATCGTAGCCGTCCCCGGCCGACTCGCCGATATCTTCGATCACCTGCCTGAGCAGTGCCGGCGGCACCTCGACGTTGAGCGCACCTTTCATGTGAGAGTGCAGCTGTTTAGGACGGTTCTCGAACATGAGGCAGGCTACGATCGCCAGTTCGCGCGTTTGAATCGGAAGCTGCGGACGGGCGAGCACCTTGCCGTACCCCTCGAATACCATCCACCGGAATACCTCGGGAGCCATCGCCTCCACCCGGTCTTTCAGCAGGTCGTAGTTGCCGTCGTAGACTCGGCGGCAGAGGGCCACTCCGCGATCGAACCACTGCTCGGATTCACCGGCGCTGACCGCCGCCAGTCGAGACGATCTCTCCCCATTTTTATACTCCTCGTGAAGCCGTTCGGCGGCGCCGAGCATCCGCGGAAACCCGAGAAACAGATACGACTGGAGTACGACTTCGTAGATATCGTCGCGGCCGATCCCGTACTCCCGGGCGAGTCGAAGACAGCGCCTGAGAACGGCGTCGTCGGCAATCGCCACGGCGGCCGAGAACAGCGCCAGAAGGCGCGGAACGGCGCTCTCCGACGGCGCAAACCGGTCCAGCCGCTGCCCAAACAGCTCGATATCGGCGGTCAGATTCATGGGGGTAAGGTAACGGGATAAAACGGTCGATGGCAACGCTTAACTTGTTACTGGAGCTTGCGAACGCGCTGTTCCAGCGACTGGAGCGTGCGTTTGAGGCTCTCGATTTCGCGGGCCAGCGAATCGGCCGAGACAGCGTCGGTCTCGCCCGGATCGGAACTCTCCCAGAACGGCGAACTGAATCTGGTCGGCTGGGCCTGGCCGACTTCGAGGCGGGTCGTGTACGGCGAGTTGTCGCGAATGAAGCTGATGTCCATGAGAGTGCCGGGACGGCTCGACCGAACCATCTCCCTCATGTCGAGCGCCGACTGGATGTCCAGCCCGTTGATCGAAAAGAGCAGGTCGCCCTGCCCCAGCCCGGCGCGGGCGGCGGGGGAGTTGGGCACGACCGAAGTCACCATGACGCCTCGCTCGACGACGCGGCCGTGCGAGCGGCCCTCGGAGACGAGCGATACCGGTGCCCCGATTTCGATTCCGGGGGTGATTTCGATATCGGTGACCGTAATGCCGGCGTACCCGGCGACCCGGTCACCGTGATGGTCGAGCCAGTTGACAATTTCGGGCAGGTCGGACGCTGCCACGGCGAGGCCGACCTCGGCCCAGCGGTCGCGACCGATGCCGCCGGTGATGGCGCCGATCAGGTTGCCCGACAGATCGAATACGCCGCCGCCGACCGTGCCGGCGGTAATCGGGGCGGAAAACTGCATGGCGCCGTCGGGGCGGAACCCGGCGCAGAAGCCGATCGAGGGCGAGGCGCGCACGCCGTAGGCGTTGCCGAGTGCGATGACCATCTGCCCCGCGCAGCCCTTGGAGAGGCTGAGTCGGGCGGGGACTCCGATCGGGCGGTTCAGTTCGAGGAGAGCGAGACCGGTGCGGTAGTCGATCCCTTTGACACGCGCCAGGATCGGCTTGCTTTCGTAATGCACGAGAATGCGGTCGCGGCCGTAAACGCTGGAGGCGGCGACGAGGATGTGGCCGAGGGAATCGTAGATGAGACCGGAGGCAACCAGACTATGGACCGCTTCCTGACCCGCCGTTCCGGGCGCACGGGTCTGCACCGCTTCGACCGTGACGACCGAGCGGGAGGCGTCGTAGATGAGATCGTTAACCCGGTCCTCGAGCTGTACGAGAGAACTGTCGGAGGCAAGGAGGCGGGTCGCAAAAAGAACCGCCAGAAGAGTTGCCCAAACAGCGCCCCTGGCGGTTGAAGTCGCAATCGTTATCATTTTCTAGTAAGTCTGCGTCACCTCCCTCGAGGTCGTCGTTCCGTGCGGCGCCTGGTAGGTGCGAATCACCGGGCGGATACGGACGAAATCGGGCATGTAGGGGACGACCTGACCGGTCTGGGCGGAGACGTTGGTCCCGCTGAGACTCGGGTCGAAGCCGTAGAATTCAACCTGCGGCGCGACACTTCGCGAGATGCGGTTGAGTCGCTCGGCCCGCGCGATCTGCGTGGAGAGCGACCAGTCCTTTTCGAGACTGTTCGACAGGTTGGGGTTATTCACCGGCTGCACCGTCTTGTACGAATCGTCGAGCCCCTGATTGGTGTTCGAAGCATACTGCAGCGGGGCGCGGTCGCCGTGCGGGACGGCCAGGATTCCGACCAGCACCAGCGCACAGGCGGTGGCGATAGCCGGGATGGCCGCGGTCCAGCGAACCAGCGGCGCCCGTTTGGGCAGATACGCTTTCGAGCGGGTCTCGGCGAACCGTTCCTCGGCAATCCGATTGAACAGATTCGCGGTGAAATCCCTGGAGACGCCATGGGCGGGAATGCGCGCGGCGGCCTCCAGCATCGAGCGATAGTCGCTTTCCTCTCGGCGGCAGTCAGAGCAGGTCGAAAGGTGCTCGGCAACCGCCAGTCTGCGCGAGCCGCTCAGCTCGTCTCTACAGAATGCTGACAGGAAGGAGCGTACTTTTCGACAGCGCATTTTGACCCTCCAGTTTCGGTTTCAGTTTATCTCGCAGCATCATCCGGGCGCGATTGACGCGTGACTTGACCGTGCCGAGCGGGATGCTGAGAATTTTTGCCACTTCTTCGTACGGCATTTCCTGCAGGTCGCGAAGCATGAATGCGGTGCGGTACTTCTC
>CAYPYM010000118.1:0-7761 GCA_964414435.1 uncultured Ignavibacteriales bacterium
TCAGGATGGTAGGGTGTCCAGTCGGAGGGCGCCCGTGACCAGTCGTACTTGTTATCGCTGACCGGCTCACCATCGGCGGATGCGATACCGTGGTGCAAGGGGGCGGCCGATGAAAAATCGAACGGCACGATCGAATCGAGCCAGTTAGAGAACGTATTATTCTCCCAATCCCATCCGGAACGAAACACCGATGGATAGTAGCCGCGATCGATAATCAGTGAGGCGAGCATCTGCTCGGCCAAACCGATATCGGTGCCGTGGGCGCAGGCGACATCGGCAAACGTCGTCAACTGGCGCCACGCGCCGCCGGTCGGCGACGGCTGCCAGTCACAGTTGTGATAGTGCCAGCCGACCAGATCGTCAAACTGCCGCATCTGCCCCGCATACCGATCGAGCTGTTTCTGAACGGCCCCGCCGCCGTTGCCGTCGACGACATACGCCTCGTGGGTCAGGGCGAACCAGGTGAATTTCGGAAGGTCGCCGTTGGAGTCGGGGTACCGATCACGAAACTGCTCGGTCATCGCGACTCCCACCGACCCGTTGTCGGAGAAGTCGCTGAAATCGAGCCGGGGGATGGAATCATAGGGCGCCAGCGATCTCGATTCGGCGTCGACTGCGAGCACGACGTAGACGGTCCCGGCCGGCGCGGGGCCGGCCGCCCCGCTGAGCACAAATCGCAATAGAAGTGCAAATATACCGACAAGCATAACCATTATACTATTATCGGCTTGGAGGCAAACCGGCCTGAGCCGGTCCCTGAGCGCTTGCCCGAGCATTCCGCCGGCCGTATCTTGATGCTATGCTTCGATTACGCGGCAATCTCGTCAGCCTTCGACCGCTCAAGAAGAGCGACGCCGAGCATTTTCAGCCGCTCCTGGCCGACCGCCGGGTGGCGACGCGGCTTCCGCGTGTCCCTTATCCGTACACAATGGATGACGCTTTTGACTGGATCCGGACGACCCGGCGGATGACCCGCAACCGCACCGGGTTCGCATTTGGTATCGAGGGCCGCCGGGAGAAAGCGATTATCGGGATGATCGCCCTCATGGACGTGAAGTGGGACGACCGCGTCGCCGAGCTCGGCTGCTGGATTGGTCGGCCGTACTGGCATCGAGGGTACGGGTCCGAGGCGGTAGACCTGATGCTTCGGTTCGGGTTCAGAGAGCTGAAGCTGTACCGCATATTCGCCGGTGTGATCGAAACGAATACGGCGTCTCTCGGCCTCGTGCGGAAAGTCGGGTTTGTCCACGAGGGCACCTCGCAGAAAGCACGCCTCGTGGGCGGGCGCCGGTGCGATATGCTCTGGTTCGGCATGCTGCGAAGTGATTATCGGCGGGCACGTTGACAACATTGTTGCGGGCTAAGCCGGGGGCCGACCAATTGGCTTGACAAAGGCCATATCGTTAAGTAACTTAGTTCATATCGAGCAGGACACATCCCGGGCCGCCAGGGCTCTTTACTAACCACCACAACCGCCGCTATCGGGCGGCTCCGGACCTGAGCGTTTACCTGTCTGTCGAAAAATCAAAAAACATAGCCGCTGGAGGATTGCATGAACTGCCGAAGTGGATATCGCCTGTCACACCTGTGTGCCTGTTGTGTCCTGGTACTGATCGGCGTGGCCGCTCTATGGGTGCCGCGTACGGCGCTGGCCGATTCCGCCCCGCTGATCGGCGAGGCTGTCAAACCGTTCACGGTCGTCAAGAGCAGCGCCGAGCTGAGTGAAATCCGGGCCGAGGTTGACCCCGACACCTACTCCCGTCTCTCGACAGCGACCGGCCCGCAACTGCTCGAACTGCCGGTCGAGGCCGACCGGAGCCTCACGCTCAATCTCGAGCGCTTCGAGGTGATCGCACCCGATGCCCGGTTCCTGGTGGCCGGTCCCAATGGCCAGACGACCACGGCGAAGCCCGAGGTCGTGCTTTACCGGGGAACGATCGACGGCGACCCGCATTCGCTGGCGTACGTGTCGATATCCTCACAGGGAATGATCAACGGCTTCGTGCGCGGCGGCGGGGCCGGCAACTTCGCACTTTCGACCACGCCCGAAGATCTCAAGGCGGGCAATCAGATTCTCACGATCCGGCCGGGACTCGGCGCCGCCAGTCCCGACGTGCCGTTCTGCGGCACCGAGGGCGACCCCGATCTCATCAAGACGTTCGGCACGCCTCGGGAGGGGCAGACGATCACCGAAGCCGGCCCGTATTTGTTGAAGGTGGCGGTGGACGGCGATCAGGAATTTGTGCAGCTGTTCTCCAGCACGGTCGCGGCACAGGATTACATCGTCGAGTTGATCGGCGCCACCAGCGTGATCTACCAGCGTGACCTTAATATTCGGCTCTGGCTGTCGTTCGCCCGGCTCTGGCCGAGCGGCGGGGAGCCGTTCAATCCCTACGATCTCGCCGGTTTCCGCAGCTACTGGGTGAACAACGAGGACACCAGCGGGCTCAATCTCGTGCAGCTCATGAGCGGCGCGCGCGATGCCTCCTACGGCGGCGTGGCCTATATTTCCACCACCTGCAACGGCTATGGCTACAGCATCGTCGCCTATCTGAACGGTACCTTCACGGCGCCGGTGACCTACCCCGATGACGGCAACTGGGACCTGAATGTCAGCGCCCACGAAATGGGTCACAATTGCGGCACGCAGCACACTCACGACGACCAGTATATTCCGCATATCGACGACTGCGGCAACGGTGTCCCGAGCCGCGGCACGATCATGAGTTACTGCCACACGTTCCAGGGCTACCAGCGCAATATCGATCTTCGCTTCCACCGCCGCGTGCAGGAAACGATCCAGGGCATCATCGCCGGGGCCGGTTGCGAACCATTCGACTGCAACGGCAACGGTATCAGTGATTCGATCGACATCAGCCAGGGTACGAGCCAGGACGTCAATTCCGACGGCATCCCCGATGAATGTCAGGACTGTAACGGCAACGGCACGCTCGATCCGCAGGACATCGCCGACGGCGCGCCGGATGTCGACGGCAACGGCATTCCCGATGAATGCGAGCTCGACTGCAACAGCAACGGCCTGCCCGACCACTACGAGACGTGGGCGGCGCTGACCCCCGACGAGGACGGCAACAACGTGCCGGACGCCTGCGATCCCGACTGCAACAGCAACGGCGTTGTCGACTATGTCGAAGTGAGCAACAACCTGTCACTCGATCTCGACCGCAACGGGGAGCCCGATGAGTGTCAGGATTGCAATGCCAACTCCATACCCGACTGGATGGACATGGATCGCGAATACAACCTGATCGTCGCCGACATGGGCGGCGATGCCCTCCGCGAGTTCCACGAGCAGAGCGGCGTGCTGGTGCAGACCGCCACCGGATCGATCTACTCGCCGCGTGACGTGCTGGCGCACTCCAGCGGGACCACCGTGTGGGTGGCCAACGCCGTTGCGGGAACGGTCCGGAACGTCGATATGTCCTCGGGTTCGAGCAGCGTGCTGGTTGCGTCAGGTTCGGGCGGCCTGACCAAGCCGACCGCGCTGGCTTACGACGGCGCCAAACTGTACGTCGCCGATTCGACCGGCAACACGGTTCGGATGTACCTGGGAACCGACGGCACACCGCTGGGCGATCTTTTCCCGGCCGGGACGGCCGGGCTGGTCGGTCCGATGGGCCTCACCTTTGACGCCACCAGTAGCAACCTGTACATATCGGCGTCAAACAACGCCGTCTATAAGTGGAATGGGTCTACCCTCAGCATCTTTGTCTCGGCCGGTTCGGCCGGTCTCAACGACCCGCGCGGGCTCGCCTTCAACCCCGCTACCGGCTGCCTGCTGGTCGCCAGTTACGCGACCGGCCAGGTGCTCGAATACGACAACACCGGGGTCTTCGTGCGTGAATTCACCGATGCTTACGGCATCGTGCAGCCCTACGGTGTCCGGGTCGGTCCCAATGGCCACGTCTATGTCACCTGCTATACCAGCAGTCAGTGGCGTGTGATGGAGTACTGGCCGGCGCTGGGCAAGACCTACCGGCCGTTCGTGCGCGGCTCCGGCCTGATCACGACGGCGGCCGGTTTGACGTTCCTCCCGGCGTCGCCGAACGATGTCAACCATAACCGCGTGCTCGACGTGTGCGAGCCGGGCGACATGGACGGCGACGGCGTTGCCAACATCAACGACAACTGCCCGTCGACGTATAACCCCGGGCAGGGGGACATCGATGGCGACGGGATCGGCGACGCCTGCGACAACTGTGTGTCGACGGCCAATCCGGATCAGCGCGACGTTGACGCCGACGGCATCGGCGACGCCTGCGACAACTGCCCGGTGTACGCCAATCCGTCGCAGACCGACAGCGACGGCGACGGCCGCGGCGACGCCTGCGACAATTGTCCCGGCATCAGCAACCCGGATCAACTCGACAGCGACGGCGATCTGATCGGCGACGTCTGCGATCCGTGTCCGTATGATCCGTTCAACGACGCCGACGGCGACGGCCTGTGCGCCAATGTCGACAACTGCCCGAACGTCTACAACCCACTTCAGACCGATGCCAACGGCAACGGTGTCGGCGATGCCTGTGAAGGCAACGTGTTCGACACGATCGCAACGGCCTGTACTCAGCTCATCGTGAGCAGCTGGGGTAATTTCGGACGGCAGGGAATCGGCGGCGCCAATCTTGACTACCTCACCCAGTTTGACTGCGAACCGATCTACGTCTACGACGGATCGCCGCTCATTGTCTACAATACCGGCGGCGGCTACACCGTCTTCTCCTCGCTCTACGGTTCGTACGGCTTCGTCAACGATCCCTCCGGATCATTGTCGGAACCGACCGCTGACTCGACCGGCTACCGCATCTTCCAGACCGCCGATTTTGCCACTCCGGACCTCCATATCGGGATGCGCAAGACGTGGTTCGCCCCTACCGCGCTCGACAGCTGCAACTTCGTCATTCAACGAATGCAGGTGTACTCGGCCGACGGCGCCACGCACAGCGGTGTCGCGATCGGTGAGTTCATCGACTGGGACATTCCGACCACCGGCGGAAACGCCAGCGGCTTTTCCGCCGCCGACCGGTTGATCTATCAGACCGGCGGCGGATTCGGCTGTCTCGACAATACACGCCGCCAGGGCGGCATGGCACTTCTGGGATTCGGTACCAGTGGCTGTATCGACACCAGCGCCACGCCGTACGGCGCCCTGACCCAGCTCAACTCGACGTATGTCTACCCGACCGGCAACCTTCAGGGGAACGACGCCTGGAGCCTGATGCAGCAATCGGGTTACTCGAGCGCGGCGAGCACGACCGACCTCTTCTCGCTCATGACCTACTACAACAGCACCACGCTGTCGGCGGGCGACACGCTCGAAATCTACACGGTCCTGGCCACAACCAAGGACAACACCGTGCTGAGTCTGCCGGAGTTGGTCGCTCAGGCCAAGGCGTGGTATGTCGGCCGGTTCGGCTGCTCGACAAGCTGCTGTGTCGCGCCCGAGCGAGGTGATGTTGACGGCAGTGGCGGAATGGTCAACGTGGCCGACCTCACCTACCTCGTGGCCTATATCTTCCAGGGCGGACCGGCTCCGGGTTGCATCGACGAGGCGGATGTCGACGGCAGCGGTGGAATTCCCAACATTGCCGACCTCACCTACCTGGTCGCCTATCTCTTCCAGGGCGGACCGGCGCCGGTGGCCTGTCCGTAGGAGCCGACGACCGTCACCAAACTCGACCCTGAAACGGGCGGGATCCTTCACGCAGGGGATCCCGCCCGTTTCCTTCGTCTGCCCCGATAAGTTACTGCGTCTCAGTCTCTTACAAGATGATTCTTGACAGAAATCGGCCGCTGCATATATTATCATCAACTCATTTCAAGGATTACTACGACAACGCAGTTCCGATAGCCCTTTAGTCAACTCCCATCAAGTTCACAACCCGTAATTATTGGGGTAGTGTATCTATGTATAAGCTCACGGCCACCTTTCTGGCGGTCTGGGTGTTGCAATCACCACTGACGGTGGCGGTCCCGCCGGCGTGGGTCGTACCCACCTCCACCGAGTCCCTCTCTTTTCCCCGTGTCTTCACCGAAAATTCAGGTCAATGGACTGACGATGTGCTGTTTTGCGCCGAGATGGACGGCGCCGTTGTCTGGTTCACCCGTGAGGGTGTGCGCTACCGGCTCGCCGGTTCCGACCGGACCGTACTGGCAGCGCCGGACGGTCTGGACCCCCAGGTAACCGTGGTCGGTCTCGAGCCGCTCCCCTACTACCGGAACTACTTCTACGGCGCGGACCCGTCGGGCTGGGTCGCGAACGTTCCGACTTTCGCCGCGGTCTGCTACCATGACGCCCTGGCGGGGGTGAACCTGCGGTACTATGTAACGGGCGGGCATCTCGAGTACGATCTCGAACTGATGCCGGGGGTTGATCCGGCCGGTATCAGGCTGTCGTATCACGGCGCCGACCGGATCGAGATCGCCGAGGCGGGCAGCGTGATCGTGACTGTCGGCAATGAGCAATTGATCGAGTCGCGGCCGGTGATCTACCAGTGCGTCGGCGACCGGTGGCAGGAACTGGGCGGGCGGTTCGTTGCCGTGGACAATAGCAGCTTCAGTTTCGAACTTGCACCTGACTACAATTCGGCGCTGGCGGTGGTGGTCGACCCGGTCGTCAAGTTCAGTACGTTCCTGGGAGGCAGTCAGCTCGAAGCCGCCAACGACATCACCAACGACGTGGTCGGCAACGCATACGTGGTCGGCTACTCCAATTCGTCCGACTTCCCGACCGTCGGCGCCTGGGACAATACGCTCAGCCGGGGCAAGGATGTCGTGGTCTCGAAGGTCTCCTCGAACGGAACGACGCTCCTTTACAGCACCTATGTCGGAGGGTTGGGAGACGACGCCGCCACCGGCGTGGCGCTTGACGGCGCGGGCAATATCTACGTCTGCGGAACCACTCTCTCGGCTGACTTCCCCCGCAAAGGCGCGTTCGACAGCACTTATAACGGCGAGGAAGATCTCTTTGTCTTTAAGATGACGGCCGCCGGCGACGCCCTGGTCTATTGCACCTATATCGGGGGAGCCGATATCGATCTGGCCGAGCGGATTGTGGTCGACGCTGCCGGCTACGCCTGCCTGACCGGTCAGACTTATTCGACCAATTTCCCCGTGGCGAACGCCACCGATCCGAGCTTCAATGGCGGTATCGACGCCTTCGTGACCCGCCTCACCCCGGCCGGCAACAGCCTCGCATTCAGCACCTATCTCGGAGGCACCGGAGTCGATGCCGCCAAGGACATCTCAAAGACTACCGACGGTGTCGTGGTCGCGGGGACTACGTCATCGACCGGGTTCCCTACCACAGCGGGCGCGTACGACGCCACGTACAACGGAGCGTCGGACATATTTGTGACGCGCTACACCTGGACCGGCAACGGCGCGACGATGACCAACAGCACCTTTCTCGGCGGCACCGGCGCGGAGAGCGATCGGGTGACGATCGCCGCCGGCCCGGCCGGGCAATACCGTATCGCCGGATACACGGCGTCGAGCGATTTTCCGATGGTTGACGCATACGATGACACTTACAACGGCAACGGCGATGCGGTCGTGGCGCTCTTGTCGGCGGACTGTTCCACCCTGGAATACAGCACGTATTTCGGCGGAACGGGCCCGGACATCGCGTACAACATTCTGGTCGACGCCGACTTCCAGACTTACCTCGTCGGCTGGACGAGCAGCGCCGACTTCCCCGTGCTGAACGCGATTGACAGTGTCGTCGTCCTCTCCGATGCG
>CAYPYM010000119.1:0-7740 GCA_964414435.1 uncultured Ignavibacteriales bacterium
GACCCAGGCGGCCGAGATGGTCAAGCTGCTCGAAAACACGTTCCGCTCGGTCAATATCGGCCTGGTCAACGAGGTCGCGCTGATGTGCGACCGGCTCGGGCTCGATGTCTGGGAAATCATCGATGCCGCCGCGACCAAACCGTTCGGCTTTATGCCCTTCTACCCCGGCCCCGGCCTGGGCGGGCACTGTATCCCGATCGATCCCCACTACCTGTCGTGGAAACTGAAATCGCTGAACTACTACGCCCGCTTCATCGAACTCGCCGGCGATATCAACTCGGCCATGCCGGAGTACGTGGTCCATCGAATCGGCAGCATGCTCGACAAACGGTTCGCCAAAGGTATCAACAAAACGACTATCCTGCTCTTGGGGATGGCCTACAAGGCGAATATCAAAGACGTGCGCGAGTCGCCGTCGCTCGATGTTATGAAGCTGCTTGAGGACCGGGGCGCCCGGGTCTACTACAACGACCCCCATGTCAAGCAGATCCAGTGGCAGAACGGGGTCCGGAAATCGACCAATCTGACCGCCTCGCTGCTGAAGAAGGTCGATCTGGTGGTGGTCCTGACGAACCATTCGGCCTACGATTACCAGTGGATCGTCGATAACGCGCCGGCGGTATTCGACACCCGAAATGCTACCCGGCCGGTAAAGCGCGGTCGCCGCAAAATCGAGGTGCTCTAGCCCGTCGGCTGAGACGCAACGACTTACAGCCCGGCCCTCTCGGCCGGGCTATTTTTTTGTCGGACAATTCTTTAGACCCACCGTGGGGATGCCGATACTGCCGGTAAGGAGTATACCGAAGTCATGGACACACCTGCCCCGCTCAGCGCCCGTCACGAAGAAGTCAGCCTGCTCATGCGCGACTTCCTCAAGGTGATCAAGGCGGTTTGCCTCTACCCGGCCAACAACTCCCTGCCCCAGTCGCTGCGACAGTCGTTTGCGTCGCGGCTGCTGGACTCGGCGGAGGACTTCGGGAAGATCCGCCTCGAGGTCGACCGGCAAAGCATCCTGTTCGAGGGTGAGGTGGTTTATCGCGACCGCTCGCGGGAGGAGAATCTCGCCGCGATTTTCTTCGATACCGGCATCACCGAATTCACCTTCGCCGGGACGATGACGGTCGACGATCTCAACAAGCTCTTCGATACGCTCAAGACCTATCTCAATGCCGGCGAAAATGAGCACGACCTGGCCGCTTTGCTCTGGGAGGCCGAGATCAACGGGTTCAGCTTCGCCACTGCCGAGGATGTCGAACTGGCCGATTTCGACAGCAGCCTGATCGAACAGGAATACTTCAAGAACGGCCTCTCATCGAGCGAATTGATCGGCACCGATTCAGTTGAGGCGTATGTCACAATGTTTGCCCCGCAGGCGCCGGAGGAGCCGGTGTCCGAACAGGCGGATCCGCCCGACGGCGTCATGTCGTCGCCGGATGTCTTCGACATCAGTGAAGACACCGGCAAGGTGCTCCAGTCCGATGCGGCGGCCCGGGCGATGGGTCTCAACGACCTCCCGGCCAGCCGCCGGGTCCCCGACACGACGCTGCTGCTCAACGACGAACTGAAGCTCTCGGAAGAAGAAGAGGTTCGGATGCGCGAGATTCGTGAGGAAGATGAGCGCTTCGACTCCTACGAATCGACCGCGATGCTGCTGAAGGAAATGCTTCTTCAGGAGATCGACTTCAGCGGGTTCATCGAAACGGCCGTTATCTGCGAGAAAGTGCTGCTCGAAACGGTTCAGGCCGGACGGCTCGATGTCGCCGCCAACCTGCTGAAGTTCCTCCGGAAACTCGAAAACCGGATCCAATCGACCCGCCCGCTTTGGGCCGACCGCCTCCGGGAGATTGGCATTACCGCTGGAAGTCGTGACCGTCTCAAGGGTCTGACCGAATCGCTGAACGCCCACGAACAGATCACGGCCGGCCACCTCTCGACCTACCTCAGCCTGTTCGACTGGCAGGCGCTCGCCGCGCTGACCGACTTGCTCGGCGAACTGGAATACCGACATCACCGCGAGGCCCTCTGCGACTACCTGGTCGAGCAGGGTCGCGGCAAAGTTGAGCTTCTGGCCAAAGGGGTGTACGACAAGCGCTGGTATGTCGTCCGCAACTCGGTGCTGATCCTCGGCCATATCGGCGACGACCGGGCGCTTTCGCACCTTCGCAAGGCGGTCGACCACGAAGATCGACGGGTTCGTTTCGAGCTCGTTGCGGCCCTGCGCCACTGCGCCAACCCGAAAGCGGCGGCGCTGCTCAAACCGCTCGTCACCGATGCCGACGCCGAAATCCGGACCGAGGCGCTCAAATCGCTGATGGCCCGGGACGATGAGGAAACGTTTATGGCGGTCGCCTCGCTGGTTACCGGCGTGATTTTCTCCGAGATTGATCCGACCGATCAGTCGGCCCTCTTGATCGCCTATTCCCGTCTCGGCAAGGACCGGGCGGTGGCGCACCTGGCTGATCTGGCCCGTCGCTTTAACCCCTGGCGCAACGCCGAGCGGGCCCTTCAGCGCAAGGTCGCCTTTATCGCGCTCGCCCACAATCCGAGCGAGAAGGCGGAGAAACTCCTGAAGTCGCTGGCCACGAGCTGGCGGCCCGATATCAAACGCAAAGCCGGTGACGCCCTGCAGAAGCGGCGTTCGGTCACGACGGGAGGCAGCGATGAACATGACGAGTGATACCGCCACGCGCGCCCTCGGAGGCGAACGCGAAGAGAAGCTGCTGACGACGTTTTTCGTGCTGTTCAAGAACGCCCGAATCGTCGAGGCGACCAACCGCGCCTATATCAAGCAGTGCCGGCATTTCTTCGTTCTGCTCCAGGAATGCATGTCCAGTACGAGCGAGGTCGCCCTGAAAGTCGCCGAGGGCCGGTATTTCGCCAATGAGAAATTCGTTCCTTTCAGCGACAGCAGCGGCGCAGCCAAACTCGTGACCGATGAATGGCAGCGGCTCGGCGTCGGCGGCGTGCGTTTCCTTTCCGGCGTCAGTTCAAACGACATCGAAAAATTCTTCCGTGTAATGATCGAGCTCTCGCCGCAGGAGAGCGACCTGCCGCAGCTCCAGGAGCAGCTCGACAAGCACATCCCGTCGACAATCGAACTGCTGGCCAGCTGGGAGCCGGACGAGGAAGACGATCAGGACGACGAGGAACGGCGGAAGCACCTTCGGGCGATGGCTCGCACCAATTTCTTCCGCGCGATTTCGACGGTGCAGGATATCATGGCCAACACCGCCGCCGAGCGGGAGCTGAATATCGCCAAGACCCGCCGCGTGGTGCACTCGCTGATCGATCACATCAGCCGCGACGAAGATTCGATGCTCGAGCTGGCGGCGATCAAAGATTTCGATGATTACACCTACGCCCACTCGATCAACGTGAGCGTTTATGCCCTGACGATAGGCGTCCGGATCGGCCTCGATCGGCCGCGCCTGTCACGGCTGGGATTCGCGGCGCTGTTTCATGATATCGGGAAGGTCAAGCTCCCCCGCGATCTGATCTCCAAGCCGGATGCCTTTGATGAAAGCGACTGGGTGCAGATGCAGCAGCACCCGATGCTGGGCGCGAAGACGATCCTTCGCAATATGCGGCTCGACGCCTATTCGGCGAAGGCCGCGCGCGGTGCGTTCGAGCACCACATCAACGCCGATTTCACCGGCTACCCGACGCTCCGCTACAAGCAGCGGCAGGCCGATCTCTTTTCGCGGATCATCGCGATCGCCGACACCTTCGACGCTCTCACCTCCGGGCGGATCTACCTCAAGAAGGCGATCCCGCCGGACCGGGTGGTCAAGAAGATGCTCTATCAGATGCGGGTGAAATTCGATCCGTTCCTGCTCAAGATTTTCAGCAACATCATCGGCGTCTATCCCCCCGGCACGCTCGTGCTGCTTACGACCGATGAGATCGCGGTCGTGCTGACCGGCAACGACGCCGAGCGCGACCGGCCGATCGTGCAGATTGTCGGCAACCGCGACGGACTGCTCGAGGAGATCGTCTGGGCCGATCTGGCGCAGCCCGAACACCGGCATCGAGACATCCTTCGGATGATCGAGCCGGATCGGTACGGCATCAATGTGCGTGATTTTATCCTGGGCGATTAGAAGGGCACACTGACCGACGCTCGCACGCCGCCCTTGAGATCGGGCGACACATCCACCCCGAATCGTTTCTCTTCCTTCCGGGTCGGAAATCCCGACAGGTGGGCGTCGACATAGGCGTCGAACATCGAAACAAACGAGACGATCACGGCAAACCAGGTATACTTGTTGCGGCTGCTGCGCTTGGCGGAGTAGGCGTCGTAGATGGCGTTACGGGTCGGCACGTCGGTGGCCGCCTGGTACGTATCCCACAGACCGCTTGCCTGCCGCTTGTAGTGGATCGCCTCGGCGATCAACCACGCGTCGACCCCGGCAAACAACGCCGCCTTGAAATACTTCCGATTCCCTATCTGGCCCCATCCGGGAATCACCATCGATTTAAACAGGGCAACCGTCGGATTCTGGGTGAGATGCCGTTCGAAATCGACCGAATCGCTCACCGGGGAGAATTTGGAGAGCTCCATCTGGAGGTTGTAGACAACCGTATCGGCCGGGGCGGCCGGGATGGTGTCAACGGGTACAGAATCGAGCAGGGTGGATTCGAGCGGAACGTCGGCCGAATCGGGCGGTTCGACCTCCTGTGCCGCGACCGGCGAGAACCGGACCAGGGCGGAGACGACGATCATGGCTGTCAGCAGGACACGCTTCAACAGAATACCTTGAGCTGGGTCTGTCCGATGTGCATCTCGATCATGTCTTCCTGAACTTCGACCAGTTCGCCGTCGATCAGACAGACCTGTTTCGCCACCGCGCCGATATTGATCACCGCCCCGCGGTAGAGGCGGACACCGGCGCCGTAGAGGAATCTATTCTTGTACACATCACGGAGATACTGGCCGAGATCCCTGGCCGAGCAGTCGACATCGAAGATGATCTCCGCCTGGTGATCGTCGGGCTGCGACGCCGGCGACATCTTGAGGCCGAGCGTGTACGGCAACAGGTTGATGCTGAACAGGCGCGGAGCGATATCGAACTGAAAGGCGTCGAGTTTGATAACCCGCGTTTGCGTTTCGACATGTTCGGCGAGGTGCGCCACCATAGCGCCGAACCGGAACGCGAAGCGCGGCGGCTTCTCTCCCCTGAGCTGCTCGGCCAGATGGGGCAGCAGGCCGAGGCTGACCGAGCCGACCACGAGGTGTTTGCCGAACGAGGCGACGTCGATCGCCCGGTATTTCCGATTGACGATGGCATCGATGGCGTTGCGGAGTTCGCCGTGGCGGCAGAGCGAGCGGGCGATGTTGTTCATCCGCCCCATCGGCAGGATCCCCATCGGCAGGTTGGCCGCCGCGGCGATCGAGGCGGTCACGTTGACCGTGCCGTCGCCGCCGGCCGCCACCACCGCGGTCACCGGGCCGCGTCGCGCCACGTGTGGCGAGACCGAGCGGGAGCGCCGGTTCAGGCGGCAGATGTCGCGAGCCCGGTCGTACAAACCGGCACCGTGATCGGAGTCGATGACGGTGTAGAAGCCGTTACGGCGGCGAATGGCGCCGGTCAGGCGCCGGATCGGCCGCTCGGAGTATTCGGCCGCGGCTGTGTTGGCCAGGATCAGGTAGTGTGACCGGGGTCCTTTTTGCTGTCGCTGTCGCATCACGCCCAAGTATACGCAAAATCAATGACGGCCCAAATGAAAATCTGAGCCGGGCGGGCCGCAAGTCGTAAGGTATTTAGGACTTGGAAACACCCCGGCGGTATGCTATTCTGAATACCATGATCCGGGACATTATCAAGCTCGCCCGCCCCTCACAGTGGCTGAAAAACGGCATCATGGTCCTGGCGATCGTTTTCGCCGGGGAGCTGACCGACCTCAACAAGGTCGCCATGACCGCCGTGGCGATCGCCATCTACTGCCTGCTGTCATCGGGCATCTATATGCTCAATGACATTGTCGATGCCGAGGCCGACCGGCTCCACCCGCTGAAGCGGAACCGGCCGATCGCGGCGGGGCGAATCTCCCGGACCTCGGCGGGTATCATGTCGGCGGCGCTCGTGGTCGGCGGGATGGTCGCCGCCTGGTATATCAACGACCGCTTCTTCTGGTCGGCGGTCGCTTTTGTCGGGCTGAACCTGCTCTATTCGTACTGGTGGAAGAATGTCGTCATTCTGGATGTTCTCACGATTGCGCTGAGCTTTATCATCCGGGCCTACGCCGGCGCCTTTGCAATCGTCGTACCGGCCTCGACCTGGATGCTCATCAACACCCTCCTGCTGGCCCTGTTTCTGGCGCTCGGCAAACGGCGGTACGAAATCGTTTATCTCACCGGCGATGCCGCCGGCCACCGCAAAACGCTGTATAAGTATTCGGAGCAGTTGCTCGACCAGTTGCTCGCAGTCGTGACCGCGTCGGTGCTCGTCATCTACATGCTCTACACCTTCTCGACCGAAGTGATTCACAAGCTGGGGACCGATAAGCTTTTCGTGACGATCCCGTTCGTGGTGTACGGCGTTTTTCGATATCTGTACCTGATTCATAAGGAAGAAGGAGGCGGCTCGCCCACCAGCATGTTCATCAACGACCGCCCGATTTTGATCACGGTGATGTTATGGCTTATAACGGCAAGTATCGTTCTTTACGTTCTGTAGGGCGGGGGTTCACGGTCGGGCTGCTCGCGGCGGGTATCCTGACGGTCGCATCGTGCAGCAAGAAGCAGGCGGAACAGACGCCCAAATCCGAGCCCGACGTCGGCCATCTGACCAGTTTCAATTTCGCGGCCGACACCCTGCTGCCCGACAGCATTCCGACTTACGACATCGAGCGGCCCAACCGGCCGCTGGTGATCCGTCCCGACAGCTTCGGGACCTATTCCGGGATAGACGATTCCCTCTATCTCGATTTCAATGCGATCGGCCTCGCCGCGGCCGATTATGTCGTGAAGGGAGTGCCGGTCAAGGCCGAAATCGTCCAGTGCGCCGAGCCGCAGGAGGCCTACGGGTTGTACAGCCAGTTCCGTCCGGACGGCATCGCAACCGGCGATATCGGCGATGAATCGTTCCGGCTTGACGGCGGGCAGTACGCGGTTAAAGGGACCTACTTCATCACGGTGAAGACGCTCGACGATGCCGACAGCGCATCGAATGCCCCCATGGAACTGACCCAGGAGATCGTCAGCCGGATCGGCAGTCAGCCGCGGCTGCCGGCCTTTCACATCCTGTTTCCGTCGAGCGACAAGATCCGGTCGTCGAACCGCTACTACGCCTACAACTATCTCGGCATTCCCGGTATTGACGAGGTCTACACAACCGATTACCTGGTCGGGGACGACACCGTGACCCTGTTCCTCACCCAGGACGAAAGCGGCGCCAAGTTCCTGAAGATGAAGCAATTTGCGGAGGAGCACGGCACCCCGGAGGAGGTTCCGAGGATCTTCCAGTTCGACTCAGGTTACGCCCTTTCCTTCGACAATCCTGAAATCGGCCGGGTAATCGCCGGATTGGCGCGGAAGAAGCTGGTTGGGGCGGTGCCGTACGATTCCCGTACCCAGGAGCACAAGGTGTCGCTCTGGGTGATGGGACTTCAGAAGTAATTCGCAGGGGGAGTCAGCCCATAAAACTTCACGCGGCGGGTATCATCTACCCGCCGCGTCTCTCGTTGCTGCTGTTGTGAGAGTTCCGATCCGACGGAAAGCCTCGACCGTCGGACAGAAAT
>CAYPYM010000120.1:0-7711 GCA_964414435.1 uncultured Ignavibacteriales bacterium
TTCGATTTCTCCTCCGCCCGCAACAAGGTGGTCATGGTCGACATGGAGTTTCCCTCTATGAAATACCTCTACACCGGCTGGGTAGCCGATCGCGGCGGCCGGATCGAGATGGTCGGCTGCCCCGACGGCGTCACGATACCGCTGGACAAGGTGCTCGACGCAATCGACGAATCGACCCTGCTCGTACCGATCTCGCACGTCCTCTTCCGGTCGTCGTACATCGTCAACGCCGCCGCGATTATCGAAAAAGCGCACAGCGTCGGCGCGAAAGTCGTCCTCGACGTCTACCAGTCGCTCGGGTCGGTGCCGGTTGACATCACCGCTCTCAAGGCGGACTTCGCGGTCGGCGGCTGCCTCAAATGGCTCTGCGGCGGGCCCGGCGCCGCTTTCCTCTATGTCCGACCCGACCTGAACCAAAGCCTCAAGCCGCGTTTCACCGGATGGCTGGCTCACGAGAATCCGTTCGCCTTCGCACGGGAGCCGATCACCCTGACCGGCGGCTCGTACCGTTTCATGAACGGCACGCCGGTGGTGCCGGCGCTGTACACCTGTCAGGCCGGCCTGGATATCGTCAGCGAGATCGGAGTCGAAGATATTCGGGCCCGGTCGATGGAGATGACCGCGCGACTGCTGCACCTCGCCGAGCAGCGCGGCTGGCCGACTACAACCCCGGCCGATCCCGAGCAGCGGGCCGGAACCGTTGCGATCAATATCCCCGACGGCTTCGCGATCGCCACCGAGCTCAACCGCCGCGACTTCCTGTGCGACTATCGCCCCAAAGCGGGGATTCGGCTGTCGCCGCATTTCTATAATACCGACGATGAACTGGACGATGTTGTCGCGGAAATCGAGACGATCATCGGCGACGGTTCCTACCGCGCACACATCGAGCGCAATCGTGTGACAAGCTGATCACGCACGTTGCGTCAGGTCCTGACCGTCCTGAGCCTGTCGAAGGGCGGGTGTGACCGGACGCTCCGTACCAACAACGGAAAGAACAATGTCAAAAATAATCGATATCTCCCAACCCCTCGCTCCCGGCATCACCGTCTGGCCCGGGGACATCCCCTTCGAATCGAAATGGTCCGCCACCCTCGAAGAAACCGGCGTGGTCAATGTCGGCGCGGTTACGATGAGCCTGCACACCGGGACCCACGCCGACGCCCCCAAACACTTCCAGGCCGACGGCCTCTCCCCCGCCGAGATAGATCTCGACATCTATATCGGCGAGGCGCTCGTACTCGATCTGTCGCCCCTGGGAGGTTCTCTGCGCGAGGGTATCACGCCCGACATGCTCGAGACCGCCCTTGGCGACGCTCGCCCGGAGCGCCTGCTCTGCAAGACTGGGACCGTCGTGCCCGGCGGCTTCCCCGACTGGTTCGCGCATTTCACGGCTGGCTCGGCGAGATTCCTGACCAACCGCGGGGTGCGCTTGGTCGGGATCGATACGCCCTCGGTCGACCGGGTCGATTCAAAGGACCTCGGGGCGCACAACGTCTTCGCCGACGCCGGCATCGCGATTATCGAGAACCTGGTTCTCGGTCATGTTACTCGAGGGCGCTACGAACTGATTGCTCTCCCGCTGAAGCTGGTCGGCATGGACGCCTCCCCCATCCGGGCGGTCCTGCGTACTTTGTAGGACGCACCCGAACCCTCCTCGCGAAGACAGGGTATCCGCAGCGGCATGGGCGGCCGTCACCCTCTGGGTCCGCTCAGGGTGACGCTACAATGTCATGCTGAGCCCTGTCGAAGCATGACCCGCAGAACCACCCCGACCCGCGCCAGAGAAAAACACCCGAAGGGTGTGGTGAGCGGAGTCGAACCATGACACTCGGCCGGCTTCCTCGCAAAGTTCCGTCAGATCCTGCCGCGCCCTGAACCTGCCGAAGGGCGCGGTGTGATCTGGCGGCGCTCCACCGACAAAAAAAGGCGGGAGCAATTGCTCCCGCCTTTTATCTGTCTGCAATCGATTGATATCGCCTACATGTTCTTGATGATCTGCGTCGCGAACTCCGACGTCCCGACCTTCTTCGCACCCTTCATCTGACGTTCCAGATCGTACGTGACGGTCTTCTTCGTAATCGTCTTCTGAATGGCGTTCTGGATCATCGTCGCGGCCTTGCCCCAACCGAGGTATTCGAGCATCATGCAGGCCGAGAGAATTACCGAACTCGGGTTGATCACGTCTTTGTCGGCGTACTTCGGCGCCGTGCCGTGGGTCGCCTCGAACAGGCCGATGTAGTCGCCGATATTCGCACCCGGAGCCATCCCGAGACCGCCCACCTGCGCGGCGCAGGCGTCGGACAGGTAGTCGCCGTTGAGGTTCGGCGTGGCCAGCACGTCGTACTCATCGGGGCGGGTCAGCACCTGCTGGAAGATCGAGTCGGCGATACGATCCTTGATCAGGATCTTGCCCTTCGGCATCTTACCTTTGTACTTGTCCCACAGCTCATCCTCGGTGACGACCTTGTTGCGGAACTCGGTCGTCGCGACCTTGTAACCCCAGTCACGGAAGGCGCCTTCGGTGAACTTCATGATGTTGCCCTTGTGGACGAGCGTCACCGACGGCAGCTTGTGGTCGATCGCGTGCTGAATCGCCTTGCGGACGAGCCGCTTGGTCCCGGTGACCGAGATCGGCTTGATACCGATACCGCTGTCGGGGCGGATGTTCGTCTTCATGTTCTTGTTCAGCCAGCTGATGACCTTCTTGACATCCTTGGTGCCCTTCTTCCATTCGATCCCGGCGTAAACGTCCTCGGTATTCTCGCGGAAGATGATCACGTTCAGCTTTTCCGGATGGGTGACCGGCGAACCGACGCCCTTGAAGTAGCTGACCGGACGCACGCAGGCGTACAGGTTGAGGATCTGGCGCAGGCTGACGTTGAGGGAACGGAAGCCGCCGCCGATCGGCGTGGTGAGCGGGCCCTTCAGGGCCACGACGTAGTGCTTGATCGCGTCGCAGGTTTCCTGCGGGAGCCATTCCTTGTACAGCTCGAACGCTTTCTCACCGGCGTAGACGTCCATCCAGACGATCCGCTTCTTGCCCTTGAAAGTTTTCTGGACAGCGGCGTCGACCACCCGGCGGGTCGCTTTCAAGATGTCGCGACCGATACCGTCGCCCTCGATCACCGGGATGATCGGGTTGTTCGGCACGACCAGCTTCTTGTTCTTGACCGTGATCCGCTTGCCGTCTTTGGGAACCTCGATGTGTTTGTACTTTGGCATATAAGTTCCTCTTAGTATCCCATGATCTTGAGGTGTTCCTTGTAGGTCTTCGCGGACTTCTGCAGCGAGCCGAGTTCGGCTTTCGACAGCTTCAGTTCGATGACCTTTTCGATGCCCTTCGCGCCGAGCACGACCGGGACCCCGATGTAGATATCTTTGATTCCGTACTGACCGGTCAGGAAGGCCGAGCACGGCAGCACCCGCTTCTCATCGTTGAGAATCGAGCGGCACATCTCGGTGGCGGCCGCCGCCGGAGCGTAGAAGGCCGAACCGGTCTTGAGCAGCTTGACGATCTCGCCGCCGCCGCCCGCGGTGCGCTCTTCGATCGCTTTGATGCGATCCTTCGGGATCAGCTCGCCGATCGGAATGCCGGCCACGGTGGTGTAGCGCGAAAGCGGCACCATCGTATCACCGTGTCCGCCAAGCACCATCGCCTGGACATCGGCCATCGCAACCTTCAGTTCCATCGCGACAAACGCGCGGAACCGGGTCGAGTCGAGCACGCCGGCCTGACCGACCACGCGCTCTTTCGGGAAGCCGGTGACTTTCATCATGTGATAGGTCATCAGATCGAGCGGGTTGGACACGACAATCACGAACGCCTTGGGCGCGTACTTCTTGATGTCCTTGGCGACGCCGCCGACGATCTTGGCGTTCATGTTGAGGAGGTCCTCACGCGACATGCCCGGCTTGCGCGGCAGACCGGCGGTCATGATAACGATATCGGCGCCCTTGATGGCCGACATTTTGTTCGCTCCCTCGACCATCCCGTTGTAGCGACGCACCGGACCGGCCTGAGTCAGATCCAGCGCCTTGCCCTGCGGCATGCCTTCCACGATGTCGACCAATACGACGTCAGCCAGATTAGCTTCCGCCAGGTACATGGCGCAGGTCGCGCCTACGTTGCCAGCGCCTACTACGGCGATCTTCTTGTTCATAACACCTCCAAGTCGTTGCGCACGGCCGTGACCTGCTTATACTGTGAGCACGGTTTGACCGGCATCATACACAACAGCCACGTTACATTTTTCACATGCGTTCTGTCTTGAGTACAAAAATTCCGCCACCTTGTCAAGTGGTTCGTAGAAGACTCGGCGCACATCTTCATCTTTTACTCCCGAATAAACCAGCACCCTGATCCGCTTTTGCAGGTCGATCAGCCGCGACAACTTGTGCGACCCGAACGTCGGCGGACCGGTCCGGGGCCGGTTGGCCTCCCGGTCCCAATTCGCCGCCAGGTCATAAAAATGGGGCGACCCGATCCCCTCCGGACAGGCCGACACCAGAATCAGCGCCCCGCCGTCCGCCACCGCATCCCGGGTGTTTTCGACCCCCTTTTGAGCCTGATACAGATTCCGGTCAAGCGGCGGGCGCATCTCGGCGATCACGATATCATACGGCGCCGGCGCCGTGCGGGCGTAGATCCGCCGGGCGGTCGCGACAGCCGCCGCAAACGACTCCTTCAGCCCGCCGCAATAGACCCCGGCCAGCTTGCCCGTCCGGTCCATCACCGCCTGAATCGACAGGCACCGCCCGGTGTCAAGCAGCGTCATGAGTTCGTCGAGATTGTCCGAAACCGGGTTGCCCGCCAACCGGAGCGGCCGCGCCTCGAGCGAGGCGGCCCGGTTGTGGTTGCGGGCGGTGGTCGCCAGGTCGGCCAACCCGGGAATCAACGACTTCCGCCCGCCGGTGAACCCGGCAAAATAGTGCGGCTCGACCGACCCGATGATGATCACCGCCTCGTGATCGAAATAGGCCCGGTTCAGACGCACCTCGCCCCCGCCCCCCGGGTCCTCCCCTATAGCGACCATGCTCGCGGCGCCGGTCGCGGAATGGAACGCGACGCGCGGACGGACCCGGTCCAGATGTGAACCGAAGATCTTCTGATAGTGCTTTTCGGTGGGGGCGTCGTGGGTGCCGGTGGCGATGATGAATTCGGCCCGATCGAGCAGGGTCGGCTCGATCCGGTCGAGCCAGGTGAGAATCGGTTCGGTCGGGGTGTTGCGGTAGCCGTCGTTGACGACGACCAGCGGCCGCGCGTGGCGCAGCCGGCTCTGCGCATCCGCCTTTGCCAGGTCGCTTTCGAACTGCTCGAACCGCCACGGCTCGGCCGTGTCGGCCGGGGCGTAGCTATCGACCGAAAACGAATCGGGCAGATCAAGGACGAGCCGCCCGGAACCGTAGGAAAGCTCTATTGCCATGAGCATCCCCGGCGGCCGCGGATCCACGCCGCGACCGCCTCAAATGACAACAGGCCGAACCCGCATGCGAGTTCGGCCTGCAGTGTCGTGAGATCCGGGCGACGGGTCCGCCCGAATCGATATCAGGCCAGGCCCTCGAAGAAATACGAAATCTCGATCTTCGCATTCGGCTCGGAATCGGAGCCGTGCACCGAGTTCTTCTCGATGTTCACCCCGATTTCGTTCCGGATCGTGCCGCAGGCGGCCTCGGCCGGGTTGGTCGCCCCCATCAGGGTGCGCAGGTCGGCCACCGCATTCTCCTTTTCGAGAACCATCGGGACCACCGGGCCGGAGGTCATGAAAGCCACGAGCGAGTTGAAAAAGGGGCGTTCTTTATGCACCGCATAAAAGCCCTCGGCCCGCTCTTTGGTCAGGTGCATCATCTGCATCGCCACGATTTTGAACTTCGCCTGCTCGAGGCGGCTGATGACGTGCCCGACCAGGTTGCGTTCGGTCGCGTCCGGTTTGATGATCAGCAATGTACGGCTCAAGATTTCTCCTTCTCGGTTTCGCCTGGTTTACTTCTTCAGCTTCAGGGCCTCTTCCCAGCCCATTTCAACCGCCTTCTTGTTCTTGTCCTCGGTCCCCTTCGGGGCGTGCTGGAGCACGACCTTGGTCAGACCCTCTTTGGACACGAGCCCGGTCAGGGCGCCGATCGCGCCGAGGGCGAGCATGTTGGCCACCATGATGTGGCCGACCTCGTTCCGGGCGAGGCGGGTGAACTCGAGCGCGTACGCCCGGTCCCTGGGATAGTCGGCCACCAGCGAGGAATCGACAATCAGGATACCGTCGTCTTTGAGATCCGGCAGGTACTTGTCGAGCGACTCCTGGGTCATCGCCAGCAGCATATCGAGCTTCATCGCCTTGGGATAGTATATCTCATCGGCCGATACGACGACGTCCGACTTGGAGGCGCCGCCGCGTGCTTCCGGCCCGTACGACTGGCTCTGGACGACGTTCTTGCCCTCGCCGATACCAATCGCCTTGCCGAGCACGACCGATGCGAAAATCATCCCCTGGCCGCCCGAACCAGACAGGCGCATTTCGAACCGGTCGGCCGGGATTTTGATCTTATCGAGTAATGGATGTGCCATGGGTTCGCCTCACTTCGCCTTGACTCTGTCGATTACCGCCTGGTACTCGTCACAGAACTCGGTCTTTTCCGCTTCGTGCAGAACGCCGATCGTGAATTTCCCACGCAGTTCTTCCTCGGTCATGGTCTTGGCTTTGCCGGCCATAACCGCATTCTCCTTGAACGACTGCAGCATCGCCACGGCATCGCCCTGACGATTGAGCCGGCCGAAGTAGGTGTGGCAGTTGGAGACCGCCTCCACCAGCGAGAAGCCGTGGTGGCTGAGCGCCTTGGAAATCAGGTTCTCGAGCTGGGGAGTGTGGTACACCGAGCCGCGACCGACAAAGGTCGCCCCGGCCGCCGCCGCCAGGCTGCACGCGTCGAAGTGCTTCTCGGCGTTGCCGTACGGCGTGGTCGTCGAGAACGCCCCCGACGGCGTCGTCGGCGAGCCCTGACCGCCCGTCATCCCGTAGATGTTGTTGTTTATGAGAATCGCCGTGATATCGATGTTGCGGCGGCTGGCGTGGATAAAATGATTCCCGCCGATCGCCAGCGCATCGCCGTCACCGGTGATCACCACCACGTGCATCTTCGGATTGGCGAACTTCACGCCGGTCGCGAACGGCAGCGCCCGCCCGTGCGTGGTGTGAAGCGAGTTGAAGTCCATGTACACCGGCATACGGCTCGAACAGCCGATACCGGAGACCATCGCCACCTCGTCCTTCTTCCAGCCGAGCTTGTCGACCGCACGGATGAAGGCGCCCATGACGACGCCGATCCCGCAGCCGGGACACCAGACGTTGGGGAACTTCTTCGCCGGACGCAGGTAGTGCAGCATCACATCCGACTTCTGACGGTCGGGCTTTTTGTCTGCTACGGTAGACATCAGAGTACCTCCTCGAGCTTCTCAAGAAGCTGCATCGGCGTCAGGATCTCCCCGTCGTACCGCTGCAGGGAATGAACTTCCAGATCCTGCGGCAGCACCCGCCTGACTTCATGAACGACCTGGCCCATGTTGAGCTCGGCGACAATCACCTTGCGCGCTTTCGAACAGAGCTCGCGCAGCTGCTCGGCCGGGAACGGCCAGACCGTATACAACTGGATACACCCGACCTTCACACCGGCCTCGCGCGCCAGCTTGGTCGCCTGGAGCGCGGTCCGCGACACCGAACCG
>CAYPYM010000121.1:0-7683 GCA_964414435.1 uncultured Ignavibacteriales bacterium
ATCAAGCTCGGTCCGCGCCAAGCGGCGGGCCAGCAGCTTCTGCCGCCCCAGGGCGACCAGCCCGCGAATCAGGCTGTTCGAACGATTCAGATCGCTGATCACGGCACCGATGACGGTCGCCGCCAGCGACCCGGCCGCGATCTTCCCTCCGCGTCCGCCTTTGCGGCTCGAGCCGGTTCCGCTCTGCCCACCGCCGCGGTTACATGGTCGAGCACTCATGGTCATCACCTCCGCGCCTCAAGTTCAACGTTCATTGCCAGTGCCCCCCGACATTGGCGTCACCCAGCGGCTCGAACTCACCCGATTGAATGAATTCGATAGCTTCGGCGACTGTCCCGCCGTCCCATGTGACCATCTTCACGCCGGCCGCCCGGAGCGCTTCGAACGCTTTCGGTCCCATGTTTCCCGACACGACAATGTCGACTGCCTGCCGGGCGACCAGTTGCGCGGCCTGAATTCCCGCTCCCTGGGCGGCCCCGGCATTGGTGGAATTCCCCAGTGCCTCGAACGAGTGGCTTGCCATATCGTAGATGATAAAAAAGGCCGCTCTTCCGAAACGGGGGTCGACCGGACTACTCAGATCCGGCCCCTGAGCTGATACTGCAACTTTCACAACAACTCCCACTTTCTTCGTCCTTTACCTTGTCCATGTGCGTGCATGGAACGGCCCCGCCGCTGTCGTCGTCCGCGACCCGGCAATCGGAAGCGATCGAGATCAGGCTCGCCGCTGGCATACGCCGTCAGGACGTCTTCCGCCTGCCCCGTCAACCACGGCCTGACCGTCATGCCGGCGCGCACCAGCAGGTCGTGCAGCGTGCGGGACACGGCTCCACAGAGAACCGTTCTGATACCGAGTCTCTGCATCAACGCCAAACGATTGCGGATGTCGTCGGTCGGCATCTCGACCGTTCTGGGCGACATCTTCTCTCCCTCGCCCACCTCACAGATCAGGAGCCGCTCGGCGGTGTCGAGAACGGGCGAGATACGCCCCTGCCATATCGGTATTGCAACTCGTTCCATGCTGTGCGACTGTCAAGCATCGAGCGTGCCGCATTACGGTCAGGGATGCACGAATTCTTCTAAGTGAGTGGGAATAGTTCTATTAGCAAAGCACTTGGATCCCCTGCCAGGTTTTCATCACACGGTGATCATTGCAGAATTGCAATGCTCATCGTGAGCGGGATTGCAGGAATGAAATGTAGTTAGTCAGAAGGCGGTTGGATGCCGAAACGCTTCATCTTGCGCCACAGAGTCGTCTTGTGTATGCCCAGCTCCGCCGCGGCCTGACTGCGATTCCAGCCGTGTTTTCGCAGCGTCGATTCAATGAGGCGCGCCTCGAGCGCCGCGAGTTGCGAGGTCTCGTGGCCAGCGTCAGGCAGCTGCGGCCTGAGATGCTCGGGAAGGTCCTCGGTCGTGATTATCGAGCCGCGGCAGAGCACGAACGCATGTTCGATGACATTCTGCAGTTCCCGGACGTTGCCCGGAAAATCGTGGTCCATGAGAACGGCGAGAGCCGCCGGTGAGATATCGCTGATGAGCTTTCCCTTGAGTGAACTGAAGAGGTCGAGAAAACGATCAACCAGCAGCGGGATATCCTCTTTCCGCTCCCGCAGCGGCGGCAGACTGAGGCGTATGACGTTGATACGGTAAAAGAGATCCTCCCGGAATCTGCCCGCCTTGACCAGCTTCGAGAGATTCTGGTTGGTCGCCGCGATAATCCTGGCATTGGTCCGCACCGTCCCGGTCCCGCCGAGCGGCTCGAAGGTACGTTCCTGCAGCACGCGCAGCAAACGGACCTGCAGCGCCGGCGAAATGTCACCGATCTCGTCGAGAAAGATCGTCCCGTTCTCGGCCAGCGCAAACCGTCCCGGTTTGTCCTGACGGGCATCGGTGAACGCGCCCGCCTTATACCCGAATAGCTCCGCCTCCAGCAAGGTATCGGGGAGCGCACCGCAGTTGATCGTTACGACCGGACCGTCCCGGTGCCGGGAAAGATCGTGAATCGCCCGGGCGATGAGTTCCTTGCCCGTGCCGCTCTCTCCTTCTATCAGTACCGTGCTGTCGCTCTCGGAAACCGTCGGAAGAATATCGAAGATCTCGAGCATCCGGGCGCTTTTGCTCACGATGTCGTGGAAGGAATAGCGCTTCTCCAGTTCCTGGCGCAATCGTTCGATTGCAGTCAGATCACGGAAAGTCTCGACCCCGCCGATAACCCGGCCCTCGGAATTCCGCAGAATCGCCGTCGATATACTGACCGGAATGCGCTCACCGTCGCTGTTGATAATGTAAATGACCTTGTTGACGATCGGCTTGCCCGTCTCGCGAGTCTCGCGGAGGGTGCAGGATGTTTCACAGATCGATGCCCGGAACACGTCGCAGCAACGCTGGCCGATCGCCTCCTCGCGCGTGACGCCCGTTATCTCTTCCGCCGCGCGATTGAACGAGCGAATCCGCCAGTCTTCGTCGACCGTGAAGACGCCGTCGGCGATACTGTCCAGAATCGCCCCGGTCGCCTCGGTGTAGTCCCGATCATCTGCCATATTTGCAGTATAATACATTAGCGGCCCTTTGGAGCGGTTGAGTTCGCCTTCGGTCTGGTCAACCGGCGTCACGCGGAGCCCACTGTCAAGTCGGTGGCGCGACAAAGCGGGTCTGGCCGTACTCGACAACCGCCAGCGCCCCGAGATCTGCGAGATGTTCCAGCCGCCCCGGCTGACCGAAGGCCTCCTCGACCTGCTTCGCCTGATCCCATCGCAGCGGATGCCGCGACGAAAGCCCGATGAGGGCCTCGAGCAGAGTACCGAAACCGGCCAGTTCGAACGGGCCGCTCTCGGGACGGGTCATCGTCTCGGCCGACCGTAACAGGTGTTGCGCTTTGATGATTCTGTCAGGATCGGGCGGCTGCACCCATTCTTCGGCGGGTGGCCGAATCGGCACTGCGACATCGATTCGCTCGGGCCGAATCGCCCACGCCAGCTTGCGAATCTTCCCCAGACTACTGTCGCTGTCGTTCATCCCTCGTACCAACATCACCTCAAGTCGCATCTGACCTCGGAAGACTTTGCGAAACGCAATTAAACCGGCGACCACCTGCTCGAACTCAAGGGATCGATGCGGCCGGTTGATTCGCCTGAAGGTCTCTTGGTCGCCGGCGTCGAGCGACGGCAGCACAATATCCGCATCGAGCACGGTGCGGCGCACGTCCTCGCGAAAGAGCAGTGCCCCGTTGGTAATCACGGTGACCGGTACCGCCCAGCGTGCCTTGCACTGTCTGATATACCAGCCCAGATCGGACGACAGCGTCGGCTCGCCGTCACCCACGAAGGTAATGACATCAGGTACCGTCTTCGCCATCGTCTGATCGAGTTCGGCCATCACCAGATCAGGATCGAAATACGATACCGGTTCGACTCGCGGCGCCCGCGTGCGGCCGAGCTGGCAGTAGACACAGGAATGGGTGCACACTTTGCGCGGAATGATGCTCACTCCGAGAGAACGTCCGAGTCGACGTGATGGTACCGGGCCGTAAACAAACATGGCGGCTCCCCGCTACGGCGCGCCGCGGTCGGCTTTCACGTCGACCGCAGCCGTTATGGCCGGCTCGTTTGGTTTTGCTCGCAGTGATTCGTGGCAGGTCCGGCAATCGGCCAGATGCGGTTTGTTCACGTTCGCCGCCTCCTTCTGATGGCACTCGATACAGGTCCGGTGCAACGCCTCCCGGAACGAATTCGCCGGCACAAGACTGGAATCTGAAACCACCACGCCGGGCGGCAGCATATCTTCCCTATGGCACGTCAAGCAGCTCTTCGCCCCCGCTGCCGTTTTCGGCGCTCCTTCCGGATGGCATTGCCGGCACGAGAAATTGGCCGGGTGCAGACCCGGCAGATTTTCCTTCTTTGCGACCGCTGTCATATGCAGTCCGTGGTCGAAAATGTCGGTCGGTTCGTTCATCCGTCGATGGCAGCGCGAGCAGGGCGTGGATCGGTCGTCGGGATAGCTCAAGTGATGACACTTCACACACGAAGTCGAATCTCCCAGCCGATGCTGGTGGTCGGCGTGAGCGAACACCGTCATCACCCCCGCATCGTTGCCGTCCATCCGAAGGACTTTTCGTTCCGCATCCAGGCCCAGGGCCGGCCGCACCGTGTCCTGTCGATCAACCGGGTCGCGGTACAGTGGATACATCAGTACGAAAGCGAGGGGAATCACGAACACGGCCAGCAGCGTCACGCGATGCAGGCTGTCGGTCAGGGCTGTAATCCACAGTTGCCGCAGGCTCCCATAGGAGAGTCGAAAGAGCCCCGAGCGCTCGCGGGTGGCCTCGACCCGAGTACCGAAGATCGGCAGCTGTTCGGCCACGAAGAAAAAGACGAGCCCGGCCGCCGCAATTACTCCAAGGCTGAGCGCCCATTCGGCCAGCGACGGGAAGTAGACCGCCCCGGCGTCACGGACATAGCCGAATATGCCGACATCGAGCCGATTCAGTGCGAGTCCCAGCGCCGCCAAGCCGGCGGCGACCCCGATACCGACCGCGGAATAGCGCGACCAGGGAAGCACGACGAGCAGGATCGGCAGCACCGCCGTGATCAGCAGTTCGGCAACGAAGAGCCAGCTCTCCCAGGTCCCGGCCAGAAGCGGTTCCCACCCGCCATGCAGGAAGAGGTCAGCGATCTTGAGGATCAGGTAGAGTCCGAGAACACCCGCCGCCACTGTCGCCAGCGCCCGCACCCGCGGCATCTCCGGACCCTCCGATCCCCGCGTGAAAATGGCCATGGTCGTGCCATCGGTCACTTTGATAAGCGGCGTCGATGCTCCGCCCGACGGACCGAAGATCGACGTCGGCTCGTACCAGCGCGCCCAGAGGATCTTGACAAGCACCGCGACCATCAGGCCGCCGCCCATCGCCGAGACGATAAACAACAGCGGCAGCCACGGCGTGTACCATAGCGGATGCAGCCGCAGCGGTGTCACGAGAAACAGCGAACCGAGCGAGGAGTGATGGAGACTCGAAAGTGAGATGCCGATGATGACCACGACGAACGCCACCCGGTGCAGGGCGCGGGCGATCTTCTCCGCCCGCAGCCGCTCGAAGATGACCGGCGCCAGCTCGATCGTCGTAACCGTGAAGTACAGCATCACGCACCAGAATACCTCGAACAGAAACGAATTGATATTCCACATGAAAATCGGGTGCCAGAATCGTTGGGGCAGTCCGATGTCGAACAGCAGCGCGGCGCAGGAGCAGCCGTAGCCGAGGAACGCGATCAAGATCGCCGGCTTCATGAACGGTTCGAATCGTTTGATCCGCAGGACATAGACGAGGAAACCGACCGTGAACCCGCTCGTCGAGAGCGCTACCCCCCCGACCATGTTGAGAATCTTCCACAGCCCCCAGGGATACGCGTCCGAGAGATTCGTGGTCGCCCCGAGGCCGAACCAGAGTCGGAACACCGCCGCCACCAGTCCGGTCAGGGCGATAATCCAGAGAAGGTCTTTGATTGCCCGCGTCCGACTGCTATTCATGATGATCCTCCGTTCCCCGCCGCTCCTGGTCCTTTCCCATGAGTTCGATGCGCCGCTTGACAATCCAGTTCAGCCCGATCAGACCGGCCGCCACCCCCAGTCCGATAAAGGGCGTCTTGTGGATCAGCGCCTCGGTCAGCGACGGAATCGCGGCCGCCGCACCCTCCGGCCAGCCCAGCGAGGCCAGGTCGACATCGGCGACGTACATCACCGACGTGCCGCCGAACTCGTGCTCGCCCCAGACGTGGTTCTTGTATCGTTCCGGATGACTCTTAATGAGAGCATGCGCCTTCCGCAGCAGTGTCGAACGGTGCCCGAATTCCAGCGCTCCTTCCGGACAGGCTTCGACACATGCCGGCTTCTGATTCTGTTCGATCCGGTCGAAACACATGTCGCACTTCGCGACATACGGAATCGTCTTGTCCCATTCGTAGCGGGGAATATGAAACGGACAGGCCAGCATACAGTAGCGACAGCCAATACACTTGTCGCGATCGTAGATCACCGGTCCGTCGGGGGCCTTCGTCAGTCCCCCCACCAGACAGGCCGATACGCAGCTCGGTTCGAGACAGTGCATACACGCCTTGCGGGCGAACCGGCCGTCGCCGACCTGAAGCACCGTGGATTTCCGTGTGGCTGAGAGACCGTCCCGGAGCGTCGCGCGGTCATGTTCGGCCAGCCATTTATCGCCGCCGCCGCGTTCCACGCACGCTCCCACACACTTCTCACACGCTGTACATTTCGTCACATCTATCAGAATTCCGTACATCACACCCGAGCCTCCTTACCGTAGAGAACCTCCGCCACCTTGTCGCCCGCTCCCGGACGAAGCGTCCAGTGCAGACCGGAGATGCGATCGAAGAAGAACAGCACGATATGCGCCAGCTTCGTGAAGGGAATCGTCACAAACAGCAGCTCGGCGCTCAACAGGTGAATCAACATCATGACATCCCAGGGAAGCGGATTGTACTGCGGATGCGTGGCGAGATACCCGCTGGCGAAGGGAGTGACGACAACGAGCAGCAGGATGTAGTCGGCCCGACGGCTCATGGAGCGCAGCCGCCGCGAGAAAACCCGGAACCCGAGCAACACGACCACGCAGCCGGCGGTGAACAGCGTCAGGAAATCGGCCAGGGTGTAGCCGATCGACGGAAGATTGATGCCGAGGAACCCTTCCCACAGGGCGATGTGATCGGCGAGAAAGAGCGGGACAACCAGCACACCGATATGAAAGGCATACGACACGATCGAGAAGAGCTTCGTGCCCGGAATGAGATGCCGAACCGGTACCACCCAGCTCGCCGCTTCAGTTGCGATGCGGCGCCAGGGTGCGTTCCGGAGTCGCCGTCCCTTGCCCGTAACCAGCGTGTACACCTGGATCACCACCAGCCGCGCCAGTCCGAGCACCATTATGAGAAAGGTAAACGCGAACAGCGGTCCCTTCGCGAAGTCAATCCATTGTTCCATATGGTCCTCTGATCATCACAGTTCAAACATAGCCGCTTCTTCTTTGCGCTCGGCCGGCGTCTTGGCATCGGGCACGTGAATCGCCCTGAGAATCAGGTCATGAAGGCCCATCACCTGACACGGGATCTTGTAGTATTCGACCAGCTCCTTGAGTTGCTTTTTGCAGTTGGCGCACGGCGCGATACAGATGCTCGCCCCGGTCCGTCGCAACTGCTCGGCTTTCACCCGGCCGCCGACACTCATGCGGAATTCGTGCATCTCATCCACCGACACCAGCCCGCCCCCGCCGCCGCAGCAGAAATTGTCCTGGCCCGCCGGTTTCATATCAACGAAGTCCTTCACGAACGAGCGGAGAATCTCTCGCGGCTGGTCGACAATCCACCCCGACCGCGCGATATTGCATGGATCGTGGTAGGTCACCCGTTCCGTGACGACATCCGGATCGAGCGTGATCTTTCCGCGCCGAATGCAGTCGAGTGTATATTCCATGAAATTCACGACCGGGTATGCTTCCTTGCCGCCGAACACCGGGACAAAATCGTGGGCCGAGCGCGAGGCATGACCGCACTCGCCGATCAGGATCCGACGGCCGTTCAGACGGGTCACCTCGGCGACCAGCTGCTGGATAATCCGCTCGAGATGCCAGTCGCTGTAGAACAGACCGTAGTTGATCCCGTCGTAGTTGCCGGTCCC
>CAYPYM010000122.1:0-7680 GCA_964414435.1 uncultured Ignavibacteriales bacterium
CGACTCAGCCGGCATGCTCGACCCGGCCCGCCTCAAGGGCGTGCACCTCGCGATCAAGTCGGGCATCATGGCCGCCGAGACGATCTTCGACTGCCTCAAGAAAGGAGACTTCTCGACCGATTCCCTGCGCGGCTATGAAGAGCGCTTCAACGCCAGCTGGGCGAAAAAGCAACTCGCCGAAACGCGCAACTTCCACGCCGGGTTCAAGGGCGGCCTGCTGTGGGGCATGTTCCACGCGGCGCTCCAGACGGTCACCGGCGGGCGGGGCCTCTTCAACCATCGGGACAAAAAGCCGGACAACGCCTACATGCTCAAGCTCGACGAGTACCGGAAGCGGTTCGGGCACGCTCCGGAAAAGAAGCGGGTGAAGTTCGACAACGAGTACACCTTCGACAAGCTCACCGATGTCTACAAATCGGGCACGATGCACGAGGAGGAGCAACCGTCGCATCTCGTGATCGCCGACTACGACATCTGCAACAATCGCTGCACCGTCGAGTACGGCAACCCCTGCCAGCATTTTTGTCCGGCCCAGGTATATGAGATGGTGGAGGACGACGCCCGGAAAGGGCAGTTGAAACTCCAGCTCACGCCGTCGAACTGCGTCCACTGCAAGACCTGCGATATCGCCGACCCGTATCAGATTATTCGCTGGGTCACGCCGCAGGGGGGCGAGGGACCGAACTACGAGGATCTTTAGGATCGAGTCCCCGGCAATCGACTTGCCACGGGCTGCCCGGGCGCTGTGCGCTCCGACAGCCCGTTGTCGTATGCGCCGGATCATGTCATAGAAGACGGACTATGCCGAAACAAAGGAGGACGGGTGTCGCCGATGTTGATTGGATCGATTGGGGTCGCCCTGCTGCTGGCGGCGTTCGTGCTGAACGTGCTGCGGCGGCTCGATGAGAACGGCGCGCCGTATCTGGTCATGAACCTGATCGGCGCCGGCATGTCGTGTTACTATGCCTGGGCGAGCGGGATCGTGCCGTTTGTAATTCTCGAGGGTGTCTGGGCCGCCGCGGCTCTCATCCGGCTGATCCTGCCGGGGACAAAAAAAGGCTCCCCGTCGACCGGGGAGCCCGTAAGTTCGTAATCTCGATCGGAGCCGCGCTCAGGGCATCTGGGCCTGGCGGTTCTGCTCCTCCAGCGCCTGTTGCACGTAGTTCTGGATATCGGCGTGCGTGGCCTGCCACGTCATCCAGCGGTTGAACAGGTCCTGCCGTTTGTTCATCAGGACGACGTTATAGACCGAGTCGTGCTTGGCGGTGTATTCCGACATGTCCGGCGTCGTCCGCTCGATGAGCTGGAATATCACGACACCCTGACTGTGGGGAACCGGCTTGCTGATCTCGCCCTTGGTCGTCAGACCAAAGGCGGCGCCGATCGCCATCGGATCGCTCCTGATCCCCTCGACATAACCGGAACGGTTGAAGGCATCGGGGGTCTGGTACTCCTCACCGTGCAGCTTGGCCGCTTTCTTCGGATCCATCCCTTTCTCGATATCGGCATAGATGGCCTGGGCCGTGTCCTTGCACGTATTCATGACGATCTCACGCTGCAGGTCGGCGGTCAGCCGTTGCTTCACCTCTTCGAACGAAGCCGGACCGGCCGGCTTTCGGTCCGCTACCTGGAGAACATACACGGACGAATTGTTTTCGAAGATCGGCGAGATCTCATCGACCTCATGAGTGAAGGCGAACTTGTCGGCCTCAGCGTCCTGGCCGAGGTACTGAATGTTGTGGCCGCTCTGGAAGAGCCCGGTGGTGCGAACCGCAAACTGATCGTCCTGAGCCGCTTTCAGGAAGCCGTTCTTGAGCGCGTCGGCGTGGAACTGCTCGAGCCGCGTGTACAGCTTGTCCTTGGTGTCCTGCGACGGCGTCGCCTGAATGAGGATGTGGAGGGCGTGAATCTCCTCCGTCTTTTCCTTCTCGGTCTTGCCCCTCGGGGCTACCATCTCGGTTTTGCGTCCGAGCAGTTTGATGATGTGCCAGCCGAACTGCGTACGGATCGGTTCCGAAATCTGGTTCTCCTTGAGCTGGAACGCGTACCGGTCGAATTCGGGCACCATCTGGCCGCGCGGGAACCAACCGAGGTCGCCGCCCTTGTCTTTGCTGCCCGGATCCTGAGAATAGGTCTTCGCCATTTCGGCGAAATCGGCGCCGTTCATCAGCGAGTCATAAATGACCATGGCCTTGTTGTACGCGGTCTCCCAGTCGGACGGCGACGGCTTCTTCTCCAGGAGCACGACGTTTAGTGCCGACCGTGCGCCGATCTGATACTTGTCGCGGTTGGCGTCGAAGTATGCCTGCTCTTCCTCCGCGGTCGGCGCCGGCGGAGGACGGGAGAAGCGTGCAAAGCCGACATTGATCATGCCGACCTTGACCTTTTCGGTGGCGCCGAGGAACCAGTTACGGACTTCGTCCTCGGTGACGTTGGCCGCCTGTACCACCGCCTCCTGGACTTTCATCCGGGCGAGGTCCTGGCGGGCGGCCGGTTCGATCGAGTTCCAGAAACTGGCCGCCTGCGGGTTCAGCATCGCCTGCAGGTACTTCTGGTAATCGAACTTGCCGTCGGTCTGGAACGCCGGCATCGTCCGCAGCTCCATCGGCGGCTGATACCGCAGATACTGGTACACCTCGTCGTCCGTAACGACGATGGCGTGCTTGCGGACCTGCTGCTCCAGAATGGTGTTCTGGACCAGCATCTGCCAGGCCTGAGCCTGAATCTGCTGAATTTTCGAGTCGGGGATCTCCTCGTCGGACTTCTGCGATTCCTGCTGGATCAGGTTGTTGTATATCTGGTTATAGTCGTTCCAGCTGACTACCTCGCCGTTGACTTCACCGGCGACATTGGCATCCTGGGCGTGCTGACGGCCGGATAGCCCCATGCCCCATTGCAGTACGATCATTCCCGCGAAAAAGAGCAGAACAATCACGATGATCGGAACAATCATCTTGCGCAGTGCATCGAACATTCGCAGTTACTCCTTATCCAAGACTCGACACATTTTTCGTTTATTGATTCGGATGTTCGCACGTAGCGATCAGGCTAAGGAATATACCATAACGGCCCGATTTCGCAACCGGCGAAACCAAGTTTTATACAAAAAACGTTGTATTTGGAGCCTCTCGGCCCCTTCATGGGTTTAAGTTTAAATGAACCGCACAAACGGAACACCATGCTGAGAGTATCGACTAACCTGCTGAGATTATTAACGTTGGCGGTTCTCACCGTCGCCCTGACCACCGCCGCCTCGGCTGCCCCGGCCTGGCCCCTCAAAAGCACCATCGACCTGTCGAGCGGATTCGGCGATTATCGCGACGGCCACTTCCATTTCGGACTCGACCTCCGCACCGACGGCGTTATCGGCAAACCGGTTTTCGCGCCGGCCGACGGCTACGTCTGGCGCGTGCGGACCTCCTATACCGGCTACGGCAAGGCGTTGTATATCCACGGCGACGACGGCTCGATCTACGTCATGGCCCACCTGAGCGAATTCTATACGCCGGTCGATCAACTCGTCAAAACCAATCAGGTCGCGACCGAGCGGTACTACGTCGACCTGTCTCCACCGGCCGACTCGCTCCGGGTGAAGAAGGGCGAACTGGTGGCCTACTCGGGTCAGACCGGAGTGGGCGCCCCCCATCTCCATTTCGAGCGCCGCGACGGCGACACGCCGCTAAATCCCCTGACTCACGGTTTCAACCTCCCCGATAAAACCCGGCCGACTTTCGAGCGCCTCGCCTTCCAGATGACCGACGACCACTCGGTGCTCGCCAACGGACGCCGCGAGATGTTCTACGACGTCGTTGATCACGGCAAGGGCCGGTTCGGGATCGACACCGTCCTCTACTTCAACCGGCCGTTCGGGCTGCTGGCCGACTGTTTCGATCGGATGCGCCCCGGCGGCATGAAGCAGGCGGTCTACCGGCTGTCGCTCTACATTGACGACGGACTGCGGTACCGTTCGGTGTTTGACTCGGTGGATTTCAAGACCGGCGACGCCGTCGGGCTGGAATACGATTACGTCGAGGCGGTCAACAATCACAAGTCCGTCCGACGCCTGTTCGACCAGTATGGGAACACCTATGTCGGCAGCGGAGCGGCCGACCCACGCCGGGGCGTTTTCGGCTCCGCGAACGAAACGCCGGGAGTGCACAAGGCTCGGATCGAGGCCGAGGATGCATTCGGCAACAAATCCAGCCTGACCTTCACCTTCGTCTGGGGACCGCGTGACCGATTTCTCTTCGGACTCGATTCTCTCGTCCGCGGCATCGCCGACACCAACGTGTTTTATCTTTCGTCTCGAGAGAACCTGAAGCCGTACGATCCCGATTCGGTGGAGGTGTTCCTGAACATCGCCAAGAACTGGGGACGCACACCGAGTTGCACGACGACGCTCCACGATGATGGCACCCTGACGGTGCTGACGGTTGGAAATCTCTCTCCGCTCACCATCCTTCGGGCGGTTCTTTACCCGAAGGCGGGCGGTGTGATCGAGGATGTCATTTTCAACGGCATCAATGACAGTGCCACCCCTAAGGCGCGTATCGTGCACGAGGTGGTCGAGGACGGCATGCTCGTGCTGCTCGATTGCGCGGGCTCGGCCGCAGCCGACTCGCGGCTGGAGCTGTACCACGGCGACACGCTGCTCGGAATCGAATATCCCGAATTCCTCAACGCCAAGACGTACATCTGCTATGTGCCGCCCCGGCCGCAATACCGCCGCATCGATGTGCTCAAGGCAGTCTTCTCGCGCGACACCAGCGATACGTACGGATACACCGACTCGGTCAACGTCGCCGGGGTCGGGTTCGATCGTGACGAACTGGTCCCGATCGACAAAAGTGTCGCACTGCGCCTTTCGCGGGACGATTTCTTTGCCCCGCGCTTTGTCGAACTGGAGGCGGTGCCCGTCGGCAATCGCGCCGTGCTGGGACTCAACTCCAACGCCTACCGGATTTACCCGCCGGCCTTCGTGACCCGAAAGCCGTTTGACATCATCTATGATATCCCGATCAAGATGCCCGAGACGAACCGGAAGAGCGGGCTGTGCTGGCTCGATGAAACCAACAACAAGTGGGTCTGGCTCGACAATACGTTCAGCAACGACACCCTTACCGCCGGTTCGATCGGCGGCGGCTATTTCGCGGCCGTGTTCGATTACGAGGCCCCGCGGATTTCCGACCTGACCATTCACGACGGTTACACCTACGGCAACGTGCGGCCGGCGATAAACTTCGTCATCGAGGACACCCTGTCGGGTATCGAGGACGACCGCTCGATCGTGGTCAAGGTCGACAACGTCTGGCTGATCCCCGAGTACGAGCCCGAAACCGGACTGGTGCGGACAAGACCGCTTGAACCGCTCGAGCCGGGGCGCCATCACCTCGGAATCCAGATCACCGACCGGGCCGGCAACACAACCGAACAATATCTCAATTTCGTTGTTAAGCTGGCAGGGAAGAAACGTTGACGAAGTGATAACCCGAGGGTAACTGGTGTTCATTCCGATTCGGGACGACGTCCCGACCGTCCGCAAGCCGTACGTCACGATCGGCATTATCGCCCTCAACAGTATCGTGTTCCTCTACTCGCTGACCCTCGGCGGTCGCGGATTCGAGATCTTCACGTTCAAGTTCGGCTATATCCCCTGGGAGATGGTGCATCAGCAGCAGGCGTTCGTGGATCTCGCCTCGCCGATCCTTTTCACGCCGTTCAGCTCGATGTTTATCCACGCCGGGTGGATGCATATTCTCGGCAACATGCTCTTCCTCTGGATCTTCGGTAACAATATCGAGGACTACTTCGGGCCGGTGCGCTTCTTCCTGTTCTACATCATCGCCGGCCTCTGCGCGATTTTCCTCTTCACCCTTTTCGGACCGAATTCGAAAGTCCCCCTCGTGGGCGCCTCGGGTGCGATCGCCGGTGTCATGGGGGCGTACTATGTCCTCCATCCGCGCGGACGCATCACCGTCCTGCTGTTTATCTTTTTCTTCATCCAGTTCATCGTCCTGCCGGCCAAGATCGTGCTCGGATTCTGGTTCCTGCTCCAGCTTTTCATGGCGGTTCTGGGCGGATCATCCGGCGGCGGGGTGGCCTGGCTCGCCCATGTGGGCGGATTCACGTTCGGCTGGGGGCTGCTCACCCTGCTCATCAAGTTCCGTGGCCCGGGCGCGGTCGCTCAGGATGGCGACCGCCAGCGAATCTACCGGGTTCACTGGGATTGAGCGAATCAAAGAACGCTGTCGCTGCTCCCGTATGATATGGGACATCGGCCCGACAGGGGAGAGGCCCGCTCAAAAGAGGAAACTAGGAAATGCCCTGTAACGATATCACCGATTACCTGACCCTCACGATCGGCCCCGACGATCGCATTGTCGACTACAGCCTGCACAAGCGCACCTGCGGCGGGGCGGTCGGCGAGGAGAAACTGATCGGGCCGTGGCTGTTCAAGCGGACGGTCGCTCAGATTCTTGACACCACCCTCGACGCTTTCCACGCCAAGCTGCGGACCCGTCAGGACTTGAAAGAGTACCTGGCGCTCAAGCATTTCCTCTCGGTGCAGGCGGCGCTGGCCATTTTCGTTGGCCGCGAGACCGGCCGGGTGGCCGATCGCTGCACGGTTGAGGCGATTGAATACGGCCCCGACGGCGTCCGGATGGCAGCCCATCTCGATGTCAAGGCGATGACCGACGAGATCGCCGCCTGCAAGAATTGCTGCGGGAGCAAAGAGGCCGACAGCAGCCGCTTTGCCGTGTAGGCACAACTACCTGAGAACACGCTTTTACCGATGGCCGTTCCGTCCGCGGGCAAGGGGGGCGAAGCTCGCCGGCGCTTTTCCCGAATCCCCTTGACTTGCCGGTTCAAGCCCCTATATTCGCGCAAGTGAAAAAGTGAACTAACTACCTTCTTTTTTAGGGGTTAAACAGGAGTCGACTTGCCATGATTACCAGGCAGCAAGCACTCGAATATCACAGCCGGGGCCGCGCCGGAAAAATCGAGGTCAACCCGACCAAACCGTGTCGGACTCAACTCGATCTTTCGCTGGCCTACACTCCCGGTGTGGCGACACCTTGCTTAGAAATTCACAAGAATCCCGCTGATGTCTACAAATACACCGCCAAGGGCAACCTCGTCGCGGTGGTCTCCAACGGCACCGCCGTACTCGGTCTGGGCAATATCGGCCCGGCCGCCGGCAAACCGGTCATGGAGGGAAAGGGCGTCCTCTTCAAACGCTTCGCCGATGTCGACGTGTTCGATATCGAACTGAACACCGAGGATCCCGACGAGGTCATCAAATGCTGCCAACTGCTCGAACCGACTTTCGGCGGCATCAACCTCGAAGATATCAAGGGCCCGGAGTGCTTCTACATTGAGGAAACCCTCAAGAAATCGATGAACATCCCGGTCTTCCACGACGACCAGCACGGCACCGCGATCATCTCGGCCGCCGCCCTGCTCAACGCGCTGGAAGTGGTCGGGAAAAACATCGAAGACATCCGCGTCGTCTACTCGGGCGCCGGCGCCGCCGGTATCGCCTGCGCCAAGCTGTACTGCAGCCTGGGCGTGAAACACGAGAACCTCCTCATGGTCGACTCGAAGGGCGTCATGCACGAGGGCCGCGGCGACAAGTGGAACCCGTACAAGGGCGAGTTCGTCCGCAAGACCGACGCCCGC
>CAYPYM010000123.1:0-967 GCA_964414435.1 uncultured Ignavibacteriales bacterium
CGTTGCATCAGGCGTTTCGAAACCGGCGCACTCCCAAAATGAAGCACCGACGTCGGCCCGTGCGAGGCGGCGAATCGCTCCGCACCAAGCATCTGATCGTAGTAGGCAATCTGCTGCGGGGAGTCGTTCCCGGTGCGCATACCGGACCCGATATCGGCCAGCATAGGCCAGCCGAGCGCTCTGGCGACCTTCGCAATCGCGATCCGATTCTTCTCGTGCCGAATGCGACCGACCACGATCACCCCCCCCTCGACACCGTTCACCAACCCGGCTGCGTCTTCAAGCCGCGCCGGTTCACAGACCGTCGTGGCCTCGTGCGTTCGGGTGTACGGCCCCGAGGTCTGCCGCCACCTATCGAGATTGGCCAGATAGTCGGCGAAATCCTGTTCCGGGCCGAGCGGCGCCAGCGGCTCCCGGTACATGCAGTTGAGATGAACCGGACCGGCCGGAGCACAAACGCTGCGGTAGATCGCCTGGTCGATCGTACTGAGCACGAATTCCGCTGCGATATCCGAGGTCGGGCAGGGCATATCGACAAACCAGCGCGGATAGCGACCGTAGAGATTGACCTGATCGATTGTCTGGTTGGCCCCGGTGTCGCGCAGCTCGGGCGGGCGGTCCGCGGTCAGGAGAATCATCGGGACATTGTCCATCGACGCTTCCACCACCGCCGGAAAGTAATTCGCAGCGGCCGTTCCCGAGGTGCAAATCAGGACCGCCGGCTTGCCGGTCGCCCGCGCGTAACCGAGTGCGTGGAACGCAGCACCGCGTTCATCGTAGTGCATGATCGAACGAGCCGACTTATTGGTCGCGACCGCCGCGGTGAGCGGCGTACTTCGCGACCCGGGTGAGAGGCAAAAGTAGTCCGCACCCTGCCGCGTGAGTTCTTCGACAATCAGGTCGGCCCAGAGGGCGTTGATACTGTTGTGCCCGGTATTCATCGGCCGGATACGATCCTCAGGAAACT
>CAYPYM010000123.1:977-7669 GCA_964414435.1 uncultured Ignavibacteriales bacterium
AAACTGCCGATTTTGTTCTCGATTTCGTCCCACTCTCTGTCAGGGTGAGAGCCGTCGACGATCCCCGCCCCGGAATAAAGCCGCAGGCTGCGGCTCGACACCAGCGCCGAGCGGATGCCGACCGCGAATTCCGCTCCCGACGGTCCAATCCATCCGACCGGTCCGGCATACCAGCCGCGGTCGAACGGCTCAAGTTTGCGGATGCGCCGACGGGCGCTGTCGGTGGGAACACCACCGACAGCCGGCGTGGGATGCAGCGAAGTCAGAATCTCGGCGTCGCCGATTCCCTCGCGAAGTTCACCCTCGAACCGGGTGATCATGTGCTGCACGCGGGCCAGTCTGACCAGCGAGCGTTCGTCGCCGCCGCGAAGGTCGCGGCACAGTCCGGTGAGAATCCGCCGCGTGCTCTCGGCCACGAACCCGTGCTCCCGCGCTTCCTTTTGACTGGCGAGAAGCTTCTCACCGAGACGGCGGTCGTCCTCGTCGGTCTCGCCGCGCGGACGGGTCCCGGCCAGCGCCTCGCTACGGAGGTGGTGCTCGTGGCGGACATACAGGCGTTCGGGGGTGGCGCCGAGAAACGCCGTGCCGGAATCGAACTGAAAAAGAAAGTGGAAACACCCGCGCGTGTGGGCCCGGAGAAGCGTCATCAACTGAACGCTGTCGAGATCTCCGTCGAATGCAAACCTACTCTCCCGCGCCAGCACCACCTTGTCGAGTTCGCCCGAGTGGAACGACTCAATCGCCTCCTCGACTGCAGTTATCCAGCCGTCCCGATCCGGAAAATCTTTCCGCTCCAGCATCCGTGGCAGATCGATCATCACCTCGCCCGGCCGAAAGACGAGCGCGTGCAGCTCGGCGACGATCTTGTCGGCGTGATCTATATCTTCGGGAAGGAGGTTGCAAACCAGCGAGGTCTTGCTGTCCTGTCGGTACAGCTCGAACCTCGGGAGCACGAACCGACAGGATCCGGCAGAACGCCAGTGGTCGGCGGTCGGACGGTCGGGATCGAACCGAAGGCCGCCGTAGTAGCGGGCCTCAGGAGCCGATTCGACAAGCCGCGTGCGCATGTAATCGATCCAACCGGAGGCGTCGGCGTTGGTCTCGCCGCTGACCGTGTCAGCCTCACCGACTCCGACCATGTCAAAGGGGCCGTCCCTCCCCGACCAGAGCACCCGCAGGGTATTTTGCTGTTGGCTCAACCACAGCAAAAGGTCGACCGGTTCAATCGGCACGGCAACCCGCACCAGCGACAGTCCGGTCCAGTCGGCCGACTGCGAGCGGTCCAGCCGCTCAAGAATCCGGTTGGTCAGTTCCTCGACAGCCTCGGCGCCGCGCAACGGCCGGGTATGTTCGTAAACAGTTGACATCGATCTATCGTCAGGCTCCGTCATGTTCTTTTGTCACGCCCGCACGCCGGTGTAAATGCTCGCGATACCGAATGTCAGCGGGCGGATCGTCACCTCGGCAAAGCCGGTTGCGGTCATGAGCTCACCGAACGCCCCGCCGTAGGGGAAATCCTCCACGGTGCGATTCAAATAACGGTAGGCACTCCGGTCACCGGATATGATCGCACCGAGCCGAGGCAGGATGTGCCGGAAATATAAGAGGTAGCCGGCTCTTACGAATGCGTTTCGCGGCAGGGAAAACTCAAGGATCAGCACCTTGCCGCCCGGCCGGAGCACGCGCCGCATCTCGGCCAGCCCCCGGGAAACATCGGTGACATTACGTATACCGAACGCAATCGTGACCGCATCAAAACTGCTCTCTTCGAACGGCAGCGCGAGAGCGTCGGCCTGAACCAGCTCGATGCGATTCTCCAGACCTGCGGCGCTGACTTTGTCGGCGCCGATCGCGAGCATCTTTCCGGCCATGTCGGCCCCGACCCCGTGCGCGACATCGGAACGTCGTTCGAACAGGGTGAGAAGGACATCGCCGGTACCGGTGGCGATATCGAGAATCTCAAGTTGAGGTTTGTCGGGGAGCAGCGCTGCGACCTCGCGCCGCCAGGCGATATCACGCCGGCCCGAGAGCAGGCGATTGAGCAGGTCGTAGCGGTGCGCGATCCGGTCAAACATCCGGGGAGCATCACTCTTGGCCGGAAGTTCGGTAGTCGCGGCAGTTCGGTCTGCGGCGGTCTTTTCGGCTTCTTTGATCATAGTCTAGCAGGGTCGGCCGGGCGTGTCGGCATCCCCGGACCGAGCCGGACGCAATATACCCATTTTGGCGTCCGATTCAAGCTTGCATCGTTGTTCACATCTTTGATTTATCAACACCGATTGACGCCATCCTGTTTGCCTGCCGGGCGTCTTTTTTGTACTTTGGGGGATGTGATTTGATGCGAAAATCGGAAAGGCTATCATGAACTATCGCAGAATCGGCCGAACCGGCCTTAAAGTTTCTGAAATCAGCCTGGGGGCATGGCTGACCTACGGCGGCACCGTTGCCGAGGAAAACGCGAAGTCGATTATTCGCGCTGCACTCGACGCCGGCGTCAATTTCCTGGATATTGCCGATGTTTACGCGAAAGGGGCCGCCGAAGAAGTCGTCGGGAAGGCTATCAAAGACTTCAACCGGAGCGATCTCGTCCTTTCGAGCAAGTTGTTCTGGCCGATGTCGGACAACATCAACGACCGTGGCCTTTCCCGAAAACACATCATGGAGTCGATCGAGAAGAGCCTCAAGCGCATCGACACCGATTATCTCGACCTCTATTTCTGCCACCGCTACGACCCCGACACCGAAACCGAGGAAATCGTCCGGGCGATGGATGACCTTGTGCACCAAGGCAAGATCCTCTACTGGGGGACCTCCGTATGGGAACCGAACCAGATCGAACGGGCGGTCGGAAACGCCCACTATCATAAAGCGTATGGCCCGTCGGTGGAGCAACCCCGTTACCATATGCTCGACCGGCATATCGAGAAAGAGATCATGCCGACCTGCCGGCGCTACGGCATGGGGCTGACCGTCTTCTGCCCGCTCGCCCAGGGGCTGCTGACCGGCAAGTATAATGAGGGCGTGCCGAAAGACAGTCGCGGCGCCAACAGCATGTGGCTCAAGCCCGATCTGACCGAGGAGAACATCACCAAGGTGCGCGATCTCGGCGATATCGCCCGCAAACTCGATATCACGGTGGGACAACTGGCCCTCGCCTGGATTCTCCGCCGGCCCGAGATCAGTTGCGCCATCACCGGCGCTACCCGAGTCGAGCATGTGCTTGACAACGTGAAGGCCTCCGATGTCGAACTGCCGTCGGAGATATTAAATGAAATAGAGGTCCTGGTCGACAACGATCCGTTCGCAAAGCGGTAGTGCGTACGATAGAATGAAATACTATAAGGCATTTTACAGGAGAATATAAACCATGTACCAGTCACTGAACGATTTCCTTGGTTCTTGGAAATCCGAAGCCGTCACCACCCAGAAAGTGATGGACGCGCTCACCGATAAATCGCTGGCTCAGCCGGTCACCGATCAGCATCGCACCCTCGGCCGGATCGCCTGGCATATTGTCACGACTATTCCCGAGATGATGGGCAACACCGGCCTCAAGCTCGAGGAAATGCTCAATCCGGACAATCCGGTTCCGGCCACCGCTGGCGAGATCGCCGGGGCGTACCGGGCGATGTCGGCCGCCCTCCATAAGGTAATCGAGGCCGAATGGAACGATGCCTCGCTCGATGTCGAGGACGAGATGTACGGCGACAAGTGGGCGCGGCGGTTCACCCTGCAGGCGCTGGTCCAGCACCAGATCCACCATCGCGGCCAGATGACGGTGCTTATGCGGCAGGCCGGCCTGAAAGTCCCGGCGGTGTACGGCCCGGCGAAAGAAGACTGGGCTGAGTATGGGATGGAACCCCCGACCGTCTGAAGCTCTCAAGCGACAACAAAAAGCCGGATCGGCGTTCGCCCGGTCCGGCTTTTTTGTAAGCTTGTTCTATTGGAATCCGTTACGGCGATGTCAGGACGATGCCAACTCCGCCGCCTTCACCGACCGTCACGAAGCGACCGTTGCCGTACGTCACCCCCATCAACTCGGCTGTCACGCCGGCCGCGCCGAGCGACCAGTTGAACGTGTCGTCGGAATACATCGTGATGAGGTCGGTCGTGCCTCCGATTTCCCTGAGGCCGACCGCCACCCAGCGGCTGCCGCTGTAGGTTATGGCGTTGAGCTTGTACGACGCGGTGTCATCCGGGCGGGCGTCGTAGACGCTCCACGAGAGCGTGCTGGAATTGGCCGACCGGTAGATCGTACCGTTGTCGGTTACCGCAATGATATCGGTGGGCGAGGCCGCGACCGACCGGAAGTTGACGACCGGCGTGATGCCGGTTGCCTGCGCGGTCCACGAGTCGCCGTTGGGGGATGTCACCACCGCGGAGCCGTTGCCGACCGCTACAAACTGCGACCCGGTCCAGGTCACTCCGTGAAGGTAGGCGCTGACGCCGGCCGCGCTGACATCGTTCCAGGTGGAGCCGTTTGTGGAAGACAGGATACCTCCCTGGTCGCCGACCGCCACGAACTTGCTGCCCGAGGTTGCCACCGCGCCCAGTTCCAGATTGGTCGGGGTCGTTTGCGCGGTCCAGTGAATGGCATCGGGCGAGGTTGTCACCGCGCCGTCGGCACCGACCGCTACGAACAGATTGCCGTCGCCGGCTACGGCACGAAGATTGGCCGTTGTATCGGAAGGCCACCGGGTCCAGAGGGCGCCGTCCCTGGAAAGCATGGCAAGGCCGCTGTCACCGACCGCCACGTAGAGTGAATCGGCATAGGTGACGCCATAGATTGCCGCGGCCGGTCCCGATGCGTGCGTGGTCCAGGTGAGACCGTCGGGCGAACTGGCAATGGTACCGGCGAATCCGACCGTGGTAAAGCGGCCGTCGGCCCAGTAGACCCGACGGAGGTTGTCGATGTCGCCGTTGTAATGAACCGTCCAGTCGATACCGTCGGTAGAGCGCAGCTTCAGGCCACCGTCACCAACTGCGACCCACTCGCTGCCCGACCAGGTCACATCACGAAGGTAGTTGACCGGTCCGGCAAACCGATCGGTCCAGGTGACCCGGTCAACCGAGCTGTAGATCGAACCGTTCTGCCCCACCGCCAGATAGAGGCTGTCGGCGCCGTATCCGACGCCGTAAAGCACGGCTGTCGGCGTCGCTTTGATATCGTCGGCCGTAATGCTCGTGTCGGCCGTTTCGAGGCGGCTCTGGGGCCAGGCCACCACCACCCCGTTACCGACCGCGGTGAACTGGGACTGAGCCCAGACGAGGCCGTACAAGTTCGTGTTGACCGCCGTAGGCAAAATGCTCCAGCTCAGGCCGTCGGTGGAGTAGACGATGATGCCGCTCTCGCCGACGCCGACGAAATAGGTGCCGTTCCAGATCACACTGTAGATGAAATTCGTGACTTCGAGGGTATCGGGCCGGATCCACGTGAGGCCGTCGGTGGAAGTCAGAATCGTTCCCGCGGTTCCGACCGCGACGATCAGGTTCGGGGAGGCGGTCACACCGAGCAGATCCACGGTGATATCGGTCTCCTGCGTCGTCCAGTGGGAGCCGTCGGTCGAGGTCAGCACGGTGCCGGCGCCGCCGACCGCAACCCAGAGGGTGTCGAATCGAGTAACCGCAAAGATCGCCTCGGAGGTACCGGTCGACTGAAGGGTATAGCTCGCGCCCGGTTCGACGGAGGAACTGGATGATGAATTGTCGCCGCCGCAGGCGGTCAGAAGGATGGTCAGGGCGAGGGCCAGAAGAGTCAGAACCGGCATATGCGTACGGGGCATCAAGGTCTCCTTGTTATGGTATCGCGGCGCCGCTTCATGTCCCTGCGGCGCCGATCGGTTTTCCGGACCGGTATAATCCGTGCAATATAGACGGGAGGTCGATGCGGCACAATCAAAAAGCTGAGATATCGGCAACCCCGGACGGCTCGCCGGAGGACTGCCCCGGAACGTACGGCGTGACGACTATGCAACCGCTGTCGCCTACCGCCACCAGTCGCTCGCCGGACCAGGCCGCCCGGTACAACGGCAGGTGGGTTGGCGACTCGCGCATCTGCCAGTCAGTGCCATTGGTTGATGTCAGAATTGTCCCTTCATCTCCGACCACCACGATCTGATTATCAGTATTGCTTATACCACCGAGATGCGCGGTTGTACCGGAGGTCTGCTCGGTCCAGGTGACCAGATCGGTCGAAGTCAGGATAGTGCCGTCGTAGCCCGTGACAATCGTGGTATGGGCGAACTGCCCAACGCCCAGCAGGTGCTCGCTCGTAAAGGGCCCGCGTACGAGCCAGCTCGTAGCGGTACCCGAAGTCGCGAGGAGACCGTCGTGGCCGACCGCAACATAGGCGCTTCCGGTGTACCCGATATCGTATAGCCACTCCCTCGTGAAGGGATGGGTTGGAGTCCAGCTGACGGCATCATACGAGCGCAGCACCACGCCGGTGGCCCCAACCGCCATGAATCGATCGCCGTGGACAATCGAGCTGAGCGCGAGAGAGGTATCCGCCAGCTGCTGCCGCCACGTGATGCCGTCGGATGAAGTGAGAACCGTTCCACCGACACCGACCGCGACAACCTTGCCGACGCCGTAGACGACATCGTTCAGTCGATTGATGGTTCCCGAATTGCGCGGGGTCCAGTCAATTCCGTCGGGGGAAGTGAGAATCGTCCCCATATTGCCGACCGCTACGA
>CAYPYM010000124.1:0-7668 GCA_964414435.1 uncultured Ignavibacteriales bacterium
CGATCCGTCGTTTTATCACACCTTCACCGACAACCTCATCAAGTTCTTCCTGATTCTCGGCCCGGTGCTCGCCGTGATGACGATTATCGCGATCGGGGCCAATGTCGCCCAGGTCGGGTTCCGCATCACCCCCAAGGCGATGGAACCGAAACTCGAAAAGCTCAACATCGTCAGCGGTCTGAAGCGGCTCGTCTCGCTTCGTTCGGGCGTGACGATGCTTCGCGATACCCTCAAACTCCTCGTGGTCGGCTTCGTCGCCTACAAGTCGATCGCCGCCGAATTCCCCGGTTTCTTCAAGCTGGTCGACATGACCGTCCCGCAGGTCGCCGAGACCATGGGTAAGCTGGCCCTCGTGCTGGCCCTCAAGGTCGGCGCCGCGATCTTCGTGATCGCGATTCTCGACTACATCTACCAGCGCTACGAATTCGAAAAGTCGATCCGGATGAGCAAGCAGGATGTCCGCGACGAACACAAGGACACCGAGGGTTCGCCGCAGATCAAGGCGCGTATCCGCCAGATCCAGATCCAGAGCGCGCGCAGCCGCATGATGGCGGCCGTGCCGCTGGCCGATGTCGTGATCACCAACCCGACCCACTTCGCGGTCGCGATCAAGTACGACTCCGACCAGATGTCGGCGCCGCACGTGATCGCCAAGGGGCAGCGTCTGATCGCCCAGAAGATCAAGCAGATCGCGATCGACAACGGCATCCCGGTGGTCGAGGATCGGCCGCTCGCCCGCGCCCTCTACAAGATGTGCGATATCGGTCAGATGATCCCGGCCCAGCTTTTCCGCGCGGTCGCCGAGGTGCTCGCCTATGTCTACCGCCTCAAGGGAAAGGCGGTGAACTGAGATGGCGAACCAGATGAACAGGGCCGGTCTCATGGATCTGCTGACGTCGCGCTCGGATATCATCCTCGCGCTCGGCGTGATCGGCATTATCGCCGTCCTGGTGATCCCGATCCCGACCGCGCTGCTCGATTTCGCGCTGGCGTTCAACATCACCTTCTCGCTGGTGGTGCTGCTGACGACGTTGTACATCACCCGGCCGCTCGACCTGTCGGTCTTCCCGGGGATGCTCCTGATCGTGACGCTCATGCGTCTCGCGCTCAACGTCGCCTCGACCCGGCTGATCCTCGGTCAGGCGTTCGCCGGTGACGTCATCAACACGTTCGGCAACTTCGTCGTGCAGGGGAATTACGTCGTCGGCTTCATCGTCTTCGTGATCCTCGTGATCATCCAGTTCGTGGTGATCACCAAGGGCGCCGGACGTATTTCCGAGGTGGCCGCCCGGTTCACTCTCGATGCCATGCCGGGCAAGCAGATGGCGATCGACGCCGATCTCAACGCCGGCATCATCAACGAGACCGAGGCCCGCACCCGCCGTGAAGACATCGCCCGTGAGGCCGATTTCTACGGCGCGATGGACGGTGCGTCGAAGTTCGTCCGCGGCGACGCGATCGCCGGTATCCTCATCACGCTGATCAATATCATCGGCGGCTTCGTGATCGGTATCGCCATCAACGGGATGTCGATCACGGAGGCGATGCGGACCTACTCGCTGCTCTCGATCGGTGACGGTCTCGTCACCCAGATCCCGGCCCTGCTCGTCTCGACGGCCTCGGGTATCATCGTGACCCGCGCCGCGTCGTCGTCGAACATGGGCACCGATCTCACCCGTCAGCTTTCGCGCCAGCCGCGCGCCGTGATGGTCGCGGCCGGAGCGCTCATCATATTCGGTCTTCTTCCGGGCATGCCGACCTTCACCTTCGTCGCCCTCGGCGCCGTGGTCGGCGGTCTCGGCTACATGACCAGCCAGGCCCAGACCCGTCGTGCGATCGAGGCGAAGGAAGCCGAGCGGAAGCAGGCTCAGGATAAGCCGAAGCCGCAGGAACGCACCGAAGACCTGCTCAAGGTCGACACGCTCGGTCTCGAGATCGGCTACGGTCTGATCCCGCTGGTCGATCCGAACCAGCAGGGCGACCTGCTCGAGCGGATCGGCTCGATCCGCAAGCAGCTCGCCGGCGAACTGGGTATCGTGGTGCCGCCGATTCGCATCCGCGACAACATCCAGATCGCGCCCAACTCCTACCAGATCAAGGTGAAGGGGATCCGGGTCGACGGTTACGAGCTGATGACCGACCACGTCCTCGCGATCAACCCCGGCTTTGTCGAGGAACGGCTCGACGGCTTCTCGACCAAGGACCCGGCGTTCGGCCTGACCGCGACCTGGGTGCTGCCGAATCTGCGCGAGGTCGCCGAGGCGAAGAACTTCACGGTGGTGGAACCGTCGGCGGTGCTCGCCACTCACCTGACCGAAACGATCCGTCAGTCGGCCGCCGAGATCCTGACCCGTCAGGATGTCCAGCACCTGATCGATACCCTGAAGGAAGATTACCCGGCGCTGGTCGAATCGGTCGTGCCGGAGATCGTGCCGCTCGGCACCCTGCAGAAGGTGCTCCAGCAGTTGCTTCGGGAACGGGTGGCGGTGCGCGATCTCGCGACCATTCTCGAAACGGTGTCGGATTATATCGGCGCGACCAAGGAGGCCGATGTCCTCAGCGAATACGCGCGGATGTCGCTCAAGCGCCAGATCACCGAATCCCACAAAGACTCCAACGGCCGCATCAGCGTCTTCACGATCGACCCGATGGTCGAGCAGACGCTGGCGGAATCTGTGCAGAATACGAAGCAGGGGCTGATGCTCGCGATTGATCCGGCGATGGCTGAGGCCCTTCTGAAACGAATCGGCGAGCAGATCGATGCCCAGCAGAACAACGGTATCAGCCCGGCCGCGATTTGCTCCCCCAATATCCGCCTGGCCCTGCGCCGTCTGGTGGAGGCGAAGTTCCCCCACCTGGCCGTGCTCTCATACAACGAACTGATGGCCGACGCGGAGGTCGTATCGACCGGAATGGTGAGGTTGCAGGATGATAATTAAGTCTTTTGTCGCAGAGTCGGCTTCGGCCGCACTGAAGATGGTCCGCGAGGAGATGGGCGGTGACGCGATCGTGCTCAAGACCCGCCAGGTCTTCGACCGCACCAACCGCGCGCGCGTGGAGCTGACCGCCTGTATCGAGAAGGCGAGTGTCGCTCAGGCTTCGACGCTCCTGCGCGACAACGCCCCGGCGGAAGTTGCCGCGCCGGTCAATCGCCTTCCGCAGGAAGATGCGATCCGCGAACCGGAGCCGTTCACCGAACCGATCGAGGAACCGCTGATCGAGGAACCGATCGTGACCGCGCCGGCGAAACCGGCGGTGCCGACTCCGGTCGAACCGGTCGCGCCCATCGTACCCGACGACCGCCGCATCGACCGGCTCGAGAGCAAGCTCGACCGCCTCATGCAGGCGGTGCAGATGCAGGCGATGCAGAAGCAGCACGACGCCGCCTGGCAGCCGCTGGTGGCGGCGCTGCGCGACGCCGATGTCAGCGAGGATTACATCAATGAATTTATCGATGCCCACGCCGACCTGACTCGTGTCGAGAACCTGTTCGAATCGTCCCGCGCGGCGCTGGTCGCCGGCATGGCCGGGATCATGGTCCCCGACCTGAAGATCAAGCCGGGCGACCGCCTCCTGTTTATCGGTCCGGCCGGAGCGGGGAAGTCGTCGGTGATGGGCAAGCTCGCGACCCAGCTCGTGATGCGCGACCGCCGCACGATTCGTCTGGCCTGTCTCGACTTCCAGAAAGTCGGCGCGCACGAAGAACTGGCCGGTTACGCCGATCTGCTCGGCGCCGATGTCACCGAACTGACCGACCCGTCCGACCGCAAGGCCGACAAGAAGGTCGTGACCCTGATCGACTCGCCGGCGTTCCCGACCGCGGCCGACAAGCGGGCCGCCTTTATCGAAAGTATCCGTCGCACCAACGCGACGCATCGTTTTGTCGTGATCCCGGCGCTCATGCGCTCGGCCGATGTGATGGAACTCGCCGACGCCCTCAGGGACACGGCGCCGACCCATATCATCGCGACCATGCTCGACGTCACCCGCCGTCACGGCTCGCTCGTGACCGCCGCGCGGACGCTCGGCGTGAAGATCGCCTTTACCACCGATAGCGGCGGCGGCGCCGGCAAGATCAAAGCGGCCGATCCGGCCGCGCTCGCCAACAAGCTGGCCGGCACGGAGGTGCTCAGTGAATAGACTTCGTTTCACCGCGAGCGGCGAAGTGTCGGTCGATGCCGGCCCGCGCTTTGTCTCGATCCTTTCGGGCAAGGGCGGCGTGGGGAAGAGCGTGCTCGCGTTCAATCTCGCCGACCGCATCGCTTCCTTCGGACAGCGGGTGCTGCTGGTCGATGCCGACTTCACCTTCGGCAACCTGCACATCCTCGCCAACCGCGAATGCCACGTGGGATTCGCCGGTCTTGTCGACGGCAACCTGCCGCTGGAGACCTGCGTGACTCAGCTCAGCAGCCAGGTCGACCTGCTCGGTGCGGCCCAGGGCCGTTCGCTCGATGCCGAAAGCTGGAGCGCGACCACGGTGGCAAAGATCCTCTCGCGCCTTCGCAAGGAAGGGACCGAGTACGATGTCATCATGTTCGACCATGCCTCGGGCAAGTCGACCGCGGCGACCCTGCTCGCCCACGGTTCGGATATCAACCTGCTGGTCGTGGTGCCGGAGCTGACCTCGATTTCGGATTGCTTCGGTCTGTTCAAGCATCTCACGAAGCAGGCCGCGCTCGACTGCCGGATCCTGATCAACCGGGCGCAGAGTGTGGAAGAAGCCGATTACCTGCACAAGAAGTTCGGGGCGGTGACCGAGAAGTTTGTCGGTCGGGCGCCGAAGTGTATCGGCTTCGTGCAGGAGGAACCGCTGGTACGGCAGGCGGTGGCGGCGCAGGCGCCGCTGGCTTCTCTCAACGGGAATTCCGTTGCCGTGCAATCACTTAACAGAATCGCTCAATCCTTGTTGCGCGACCTTCGCCCGGCCTCGCCGGTGCGCCGGTCGGCCTCTCAGTTGGACTATAATGTTAACGCGGCTGCGGCCGATATAAGGGAATAGCATACATATGGTTAGCACTGCCAGAGTCGAGCCGAAAAAACGCGGTCGGAAACCTCAGCGCGTTAGTGTCGAGGCAACCGTGGCCGCCGCCGCCCGGACTGCCAACGGGCGGACGAAGAAGTGGGAAGTGACGGCGCGCGATTGGGCCCAGTACAACAAGACCCGCTCGCCCGAAGTCCGTCAGCGTTTGCTGAGCAAGTATATTCCTCTTGTTCGCAACGTGGCCTCGCGCATGGCGATGGGCTTCCCGCGTTCGGTAGAACTGCCGGACCTCGTAAACACGGGCGTTATCGGACTGATCGAAGCCTTCAGGAACTTCGATCCCGACCGGGGCGTGAAATTCGAAACCTATGCTGTGCCGCGCATCCGGGGAGCGATCCTCGACGAGCTGCGCGCGCTCGACTGGGTGCCGCGATCGACGCGGGCCAAGTCGCGCGAGATCGACCGGGCGCTCACCGATCTCGAAAACCGGCTGGGCCGACCGCCGGAGAAAGTGGAGCTGGCCGCTCACATGAAGATCACGGAACGCGAACTGCACCACGCTATCGAGGACGTCTCCGGGACCCAGATCCTCTCGCTCGACGAGGTGATCTACCGCGAGGACGACAATCGCCAGGTGCCCCGGATCGAAACGATCCAGGACCGCTCCAACGCGACCATCCTCGGTGAAATCGAGAAGGGCGAGCTGCGCTCGTTCCTGGTGGTGGCGATGGACCGGCTGACCGATCAGGAGAAGCTGGTGATCTCGCTGTACTACCACGAGGAGCTGACGCTGAAGGAAATCGGCGCCGTGATGACGATTTCCGAATCGCGCGTCTCGCAGATCCATACCCGCGCCGTCATGAAACTGCGCGGCATGGTGCGCGAACGCTTTGCCCTGACCGGCTGACTGTAACGAACAAAACGTGAGGAGCGCACGCCATGGCGCCGTCGCTGGAAACGATCGACAACCTCCCCCCGGTCCAGCCCCGCGACCGAGTCACCGAACTCGACCGCTCGAAGGAGGAACAGGACCAGGAGGCGTTCAAGAAGGCCCTGAAGCGCAAAATGCAGCAGCAGGCCAACGAGGACGACAACGCCGAGGACGACGCGCTCATTGTGGACATTGATCTTTCAAAACGCGAACAAGAGCATTCAGGCGACGCGGCCGCCGAGACGGAAGGACCCGACGACGCGGCCGAACCGGAACCGAACGAGGAGACGGGCGACACGGACCAGTCGCCCGCACCTCCCGACCACATCGACCTGAAAGCATAAGACACAGGACGTGTAAACATGGAAACGACCGACCTCATAATCGATCTCGCGCTGAACGTAATCGGCTTTCTCGCGGCCGGCGTGCTCTCGGTGACGATCTATTCGATCTTCCGCCGCGACAGCCGTTCGGCAACACCGAAACCGGCGAAGGCGAAAGTCGCCGCGACCGAAACGGCCGCGCCGGGCACTGCCGACGCGACTCCGTCGGCCAAACGGACCGCGCGGCCGGGCAAGGTGCAATTTGTGGGGTTCGGGGAAGGTTCCGCCGATTCCGCCGCGGGCCGCGACCCGCTCCGGCGCAACCGCACCGATGTCCTTCGGATCGCCCGTGAGATGATCCGCACCGGATCGACCGCCGCCGAGATCAAGGCGGCCCTGCCGGTCTCGGATGCCGAGCTGGCCGTTCTCGACTACGAACGAAAATAAATAGCGATAGAGGAGTATCAGATCATGACCACCGAGACCCCGTTCTTCCTGTCCAAGGTGGAATGCCCCATCTGCAAGACGATCAACGAGTACGAGACGGTGCGGGTGGGTGCATACGTGGAAGAGGGCCGCGACAGCGACTTCTGTCCCCGGGAGATCAAGTGGCGTTTTCCCAAGTACGACGGCTACAACCCGCTGCTCTTTTTCGTGGCGACCTGCAGCAACTGCTTCTACTCGCGCGAATTCACGCCGGCGTACAAGGACTGGAAGCGCGACAACAATTTCCGCACCTACCGTCTCAAATCGATCAAAGACAAACATCTCGACCAGCTCGCCACGGCCGATTCGACCGTGAAGCGGCTCGGCGAGGCGATCGACGTTCCCCGTCATCCGAACAAATCGGCGATCATCAAGCTGCACCTGGCGGCGTTCGACGAGTTTCTCTCCGACCATCCGTCGCTGCTCGATCTCGGCCGCTACTATCTGCGTATCGCCTGGGTCTTCCGCGACATGGAGACCGGCGAGAACCCGCAGAAGACCCGTCTTCGCGGCATGCTCTACGATCTCGAAGCCCGCTGTGAACAGATCGTCGAAGCGGTCCGCAACGCCCGCGAGAAGGCCGGCGATTTCGGCAAGACGATGACGTCGCAGTTCGAGGAAGACACCGTCACGGCCGAACTCAAGGCGCAGATGTTGCCGTACCACGAACGGTTCCAGACCGAACTGAACAACGTCGGCCAGCGGTTCGACCAGCTCGATCTCCAGATCGGTGTCCTCACCGGGCTGATCGACGAATTCCGCACGATCGGTATGGGTCTCGAGGCCGACAGCAGCGGCGACGGTTTCGGCGGGTTCGCCTCGTTCGAGGAGTTCCTGCTCGACACCCGCCGGCTGTGGGATGGTATCGTCACCACCGAGCGCGAGGCGCTGGTGAAGGCGGCGACCTATTACCGCCAGGCTTATATCGAGGGCCGCGGGATCGCCCC
>CAYPYM010000125.1:0-7666 GCA_964414435.1 uncultured Ignavibacteriales bacterium
CCCATCATGTGACCCTGCTGGCCGGACCAGTCTTTCTTCGTGCCGTTGTTCGTGTTCGTATTGGTGTCGCCGGCATAGGCCAACGGCGCCGCGAGCAGGGCGGCAATCGCAATGAATGTGGCGAAACGTCTCATCGTCTGTTTCCTCCTGACACGTTGTGTGCGGTTTCGCGGTCCGCGCCTTGTGCGGACGACGAACCCGTAACGGATTTTCAATCGACAACACGGCGGGGTGTCGAATGCTCGAAAAGACAGAAAGAACGCCCGGACATTCGGGCTGGCGTGGGTCAGATAGCGGCCAAGGGGTAGTTACGATCGAGGCTGGCGCTCCGTTGCCGCACGTCGTCGGCACCTGGCAACCGTTTCCATACGGCTCTTAAACAATCGCCGCGCCGGGCAAGTTCCATTATTGCGCCACGGAACCACGGCGATCCAAAAACGTTTAACAGACGTGTACTGACGGCCGGGCAAAATAGATATAATTCAACCATTATAGATACCCGGGCGGCGCCTGCCGCCGGAAGGAAGCAGCGGTGACAGCTCTCCGTCTCGACATCCCTCCCTCTATCCGTCACTCCCTCAACGTGTTCGCATTTATTCTGGCGGCCCTGGCCTTTCTCGGCATCACTCCGACTCCGGCCGCCCCGGTGAAAGTCGGGCATCTCCGGGCGGAACTCGTCTCAGAGGTCACCGCGATTCATCCCGGACAACCGTTTACTGTCGGTCTGCGCCTTCGGATGGACGAGCACTGGCACGTCTACTGGCGAAACCCGGGTGATGCCGGACTGTCGCCGAAACTGACCTGGAACCTGCCGGCCGGATTTACCGCCGGCGAAATCCAGTGGCCGTATCCCGACCGATTCAAGGTACCGCCGCTTACCAGCTACGGCTACCATAACGAAGTACTCCTGCCGGTGACGATCACGCCGCCGGCCGATCTTCCTTCGGGCACCGATGTTATCCTCGACGCCCGGGCCGACTGGCTCGTGTGCAAAGAGGCGTGTATTCCGGGTAGCGCCGATCTCACGCTGAAGCTGCCGGTCACCGACGGCACGCTATCGATCGACACGAGCCTGGCCGACGCCTTCAGTGAGGCGAGGCGTAAACAGCCGCTGGTCAACTCGGATTGGCGCCTTACCGCCGATGTCGACGACGCCAACATATATATGGACCTGAGTCCGCCCGGATGGTTTGTCGGTTCGCTCGACAGTGTTTCGTTCCTGCCGTACGACGCCCAGGTGATCGATTACGACTCGCCGCAAACGTTGACCAGAACCGACGGCGGCTATCATCTCGAGATCCGCCGTTCGGATTACAGCGTGAAGAAGCCTGAGCGGATCACCGGTGTCCTCATGAACGAGTCGGGCTGGCGCGGGGCCGGATCGGAGAAAGCGCTGGCGATCGATGTCCCGGTGGGCGGATCGGATGCTGCGACGACGGCGGCGTCGACCGGCGAAGCGTCTTCGGATTCAATCGGATTGTTCGAAGCGCTCCTGTTTGCCTTCCTGGGCGGGCTGATCCTTAACCTCATGCCGTGCGTGCTGCCGGTTCTCTCACTCAAGATTCTTGGATTCGTCGATCAGTCGAAAGGAGGAACCCGTTCGGCCCTCGGGCACGGTCTGATTTTCACCCTCGGTGTGCTCGTGAGTTTCTGGATACTCGCCGCGGTCCTGATCGGGTTGCGCGCGGGCGGAGAACAGCTCGGGTGGGGATTCCAGTTGCAGTCGCCGACGTTCGTGGTCGTGCTGGCGTCGTTCATGTTCCTGTTCGGCTTGAACCTGCTGGGCGTTTTCGAGGTCGGTGCCTCGCTGACCGGAGTCGGACAGCGGAAGCGCCGCACCGGGCTGGGCGGATCGTTTCTGAATGGTGTCATGGCGACGGTCGTGGCGACGCCGTGCACGGCGCCGTTCATGGGGTCGGCGCTCGGCTTCTCGCTGAGTCAGCCGCCGGTCACGGCGCTGTTGATATTCACCTTCCTCGGTCTCGGCATGGCGGCGCCGTACGTGGTGCTGGCCGGTTCGCCGGCGCTTCTGCGATTCGTGCCGAAGCCGGGCCGCTGGATGGAGACGCTCCGGCACGTGATGGGCTTCCTGCTCCTGGCGACGGTTATCTGGCTGGCCTGGGTGCTCGGTGTGCAGGCGGGGAGCAACGGCGTGGCGGCGCTGCTCGGCACCCTGCTCATTCTTGGAATCGGCGCGTGGGTCTTTGGCCGCTGGGGCGGTCTGGCGGCGGCGCCGGCAAGGCGACGGATCGTGACTGTCATCGCGCTTGTCCTCGTGCTGGGCGGCATCTCGCTCGGACTGGCCGGGGTGAAGACATTCGGCGGCGCAGCGCAGGCGGTCGTGACGTCCGACGGTCCGATTGCGTGGCAGCCGTACACGGCCGCGAGGCTCGATACCCTTCGCGAGGAAGGTCGCCCGGTCTTTATCGACTTTACCGCCGCCTGGTGCCTGAGTTGCCAGGTGAACGAACGCGTGGCGTTCGGCTCGAGCGACGTGCAGAAACGGTTCAACGATCTCGGGGTACAGGCGCTCAAGGCCGACTGGACCTCGCGCAGCGAAGAAATCACCAGGGCGCTGGCCGGCTACGGCCGCAACAGCGTCCCGCTCTATATTCTCTACGGTCCGGGCAAGGATCCGATCATACTGCCGGAGATTCTCACACCTGGCATCGTCATGGAAGCACTCAACAGAATCGACGGCTGACCGATTCGATGGCTCACCGAATCGATCGGCCCCGCACATACGTGAGCGAGGAGACGGTACGAAGATGAAAAGAGGCATCATTGCAGCGCTCGCGGTGGTGGCGCTGGCCGCGTTTATCGGTTACACAGCCAACGCCGGAGCGGAAAAGACGGCCAAGGGAAAATCCGAGACCGGCACAAAGGGGGAGATGGGAACGGCGAAACTCGGCGCCGCGGCGCCCGGGTTCACGCTCACCGACGCCAACGGGAAGACGCACAGCCTGAGCGATTTCGAGGGCAAGTATGTGGTGCTGGAGTGGGTCAATTACGATTGCCCGTTCGTCCACGCCCAGTACACGTCGGGCAGCATGCAGGCGACGCAGAAGAAGTACACCGGCGAGGGCGTGGTATGGCTGTCGATCTGTTCGTCGGCGTCCGGCAAACAGGGGAACTTCGGAGGCGAGGCGCTGACCAAGCGGATCGCCTCGGAGAATTCCAACGCCACCGCTTACCTTATCGACGAAGACGGCGCGGTCGGCCGGATGTACAAGGCGAAGACGACGCCGCACATGTTCGTTATCGATCCGAAGGGAACCCTGATCTACGACGGCGCGATCGACTCGCAGCCGACCACCAACCCCGAGGCGGTCAGGAAGTCGACCAACTATGTCGCGGCGGCGCTTGACGAGGCGATGGCCGGCCAGCCGGTCGAGGTGCCGACCAGTCAGCCGTACGGCTGCTCCGTCAAGTACTAGTCGATTCACCGGTCCACCGATGACATGAGAACCCCGGCGGCGCGCGGCTGCCGGGGTTTTTCGTTTCCGGTGCGCGGGAACAGGTTAGCCGGCCGCTCGGTTACGGAACATAGAACGAGGAACGAAATTGATTAGACATGGTTGTCCATACTGTCCGGACGACAGATCGACAACGAGGAGCTGAGGAAATGTCACAGTCAGAGGACGCAACCGAGGTAACCGACATGAACCTTCAGGAACTGGTGGAAGCTTTCAGTTCACATGACGGTCTGATCCGCGAGAAGGCCCGCGACGAGGTGGTCTATCGCGGCACCGTCGCAACGCCGCTGCTGATTGAGGCGCTCAAGAGCAAAGAGCAACGGGTTCGGTGGGAAGCGGCCAAGTCGCTGATCAAGATCAAGGATCCTAAGGCGGCCGATGCGCTTGTGACGGCGCTCGAGGATTCCAGTTTCGAAATCCAGTGGCTGGCGGCGGAAGCGCTGATCCAGTTGAAACAGGATGCCGTTAAGCCGATTCTCCGCGCGCTGGTGGATCGCTACGAGTCACAGTATCTCCGCGCCGGCGCCCATCACGTGCTGCACGCGCTCGAACGCGAGGATCTCCTCGACGACAATACGCTGCCGGTGCTCGACGAGCTCCGGGATCTCACGCCGACGGAACCGTATCCCATGGCCGCCCGGAGGGCGCTTGACGCGATGACCTGATCGCGCGGTTTTCTGCCGTAACATCTCAGACCTCCCATCAATTGATATGCGTGAAGACCGCGCCGGGGTCATTCGCCGGCGCAAGAGAATGACGCGGCTCGATGTGCGATGTAACGGTACCACCGGGCCGCGCGGCAAAGCGATTCTGACGAGGTAAAGATATGGCGGACGGGGTTACCGCCGACAAGGCGGCCAAGGAGACGGACCGGACGCAGGCTAAGGGGCGAGAGAGTCTCGATGACCTCAAGCAGCGGCTCGGGTTTTCGCCTGACGGTCTGAGCGTCGACGAGGTCTCCCGACGGCTCAGGCAATACGGTTACAACGAACTCCCCGAAAAGCGAACGAATCCGTTTTTCAAATTCCTGTCGTATCTGTGGGGCCCGATTCCGTGGATGATCGAAATCGCGGCACTGCTCTCGGCGGTCGTGCGGCACTGGCCGGATCTCGGCATCATCGTGCTGCTCCTGATGGGCAACGCCGTAGTCGGCTTCTGGGAAGAGTACCAGGCCGACACGACGATCGCCGCGCTCAAAAGCAAGCTGGCGATGCAGGCGCGGGCGAAACGGGGCGGCAAATGGTCGCTGATCCCCGGGCGCGAACTGGTACCGGGTGACCTGATCCAACTCCGGGCGGGGGATATCGTGCCGGCCGACGCCGCCCTGCTCGACGGCGACCCGGTTGAGGTCGATCAGTCGGCGCTTACCGGCGAATCGATGCCGGTCGAGAAGAGCACCGGCGACACGGTCTATTCCGGCTCGGTGCTCAGGCGGGGCGAGATCGGCGCGTTTGTGTTTGCGACCGGAACCGGAACCTACTTCGGCAAGACGGCGCAGCTGGTGGAGTCGGCCCAGTCCACCAGCCATTTCCAGCAGGCCATACTCAAGATCGGCAATTACCTCATCGTCCTGGCGCTGGTCCTCGTCATGTTCATTCTGGGGGTGGCATTGTTCCGCGGCGATCCGATGATGACGACGGTGCAGTTCGCGCTGGTGCTGACCGTTGCGGCGATTCCGGTGGCGATGCCGACCGTGCTCAGTGTCACGATGGCGGTCGGGGCGCGGCTGCTCGCGGCGAAGCAGGCGATCGTGACGCGGCTGTCGTCGATCGAAGAGATGGCCGGGATCGACATCCTCTGCTCCGACAAGACCGGCACGCTCACCCAGAATCGCCTCACGCTCGGCGATCCGTACACGGTTAAGGATGTCGCCGCCCAGGACGTGATCGTCACCGCGGCGCTCGCCTCGCGGGAGGAGAACCAGGACCCGATCGACCTGGCGATTCTGGACGGCGTCGAGGACCGGGCCGGGCTGGCGCACTACACGGTGACCCATTTCGATCCGTTCGACGCGGTCAAGAAGCGCACCGAGTCGCGGCTGGACGGACCGGACAAGCACTCGTTCAGGGCAAGCAAGGGGGCGCCGCAGGTGATTCTCGATCTGTGCGAGGAATCGGACGACGTGAAAAATGCCGCACGGGCGGCGATTGACGAATTTGCACGGCGGGGCTACCGCTCGCTCGGTGTGGCGCGCACCGACAAGAAAGATAGGTGGCGCCTTTTGGGTGTCATTCCGCTGTTCGATCCGCCCCGGGAAGATTCAAAGGAAGTGATCGAGGCGGCGCGGGGGATGGGCGTTTCGGTCAAGATGGTGACGGGCGATCAGGCGGCGATCGCCGGTGAGATCGCGGGTCAGCTCGATATCGGCCGGGATATTCTCGACGCGACGATTCTCGGCGATGTCCGCCACCACGAGTCGGGGCAGGTGGCCGACCGGATCGAGCAGGCCGACGGCTTCGCGCAGGTCTTTCCCGAACACAAATACCACATTGTCGATGTTCTCCAGCAGCGCGGGCATATTGTCGGCATGACCGGCGACGGTGTCAACGACGCCCCGGCGCTGAAGAAAGCCGATGTCGGCATCGCCGTGTCGGGCGCGACCGACGCGGCCCGGTCGGCCGCCGCGATTGTCCTGCTGTCGAAAGGGCTGTCGGTGATTGTCGACGCGGTCCGGGAGAGCCGGCGCATTTTCCAGCGGATGAATAGCTACGCCCTGTACCGAATCACCGAGACGATCCGGGTGCTGCTGCTCATGACGTTGTCGATTCTCGCGTTCAATTTCTACCCGGTGACGACGATCATGATTGTCCTGCTGGCGCTGCTCAACGACGGCGCCATTCTGTCGATCGCCTACGACCGCGCGAAGAGCGGCGACAGTCCCGAGTCGTGGCACATGCACGAGGTGCTCGGCGTGTCGACCATGCTCGGCGTGTTCGGGGTGATTGCGTCGTTCGGTATTTTCTATCTCGGCGAGCAGGTGTTCCACCAGAGCCGGGAGTTCATCCAGACGATGATCTACCTCAAGCTGTCGGTGTCGGGGCATATGACGGTGTTCGTGACGCGGACGCGGGGACGGTTCTGGTCCTACCGGCCGTCGTGGATTCTCCTCGGCGCCGTGATCGGCACCCAGATTATCGCGACGATCATGTCATCGGTGGGGATTCTGATGCACCCGATCGGGTTCAACTGGGCGGCTTTTGTGTGGGCGTATGCGTTTGTCTGGTTCGTGGCCGAGGACCAGGTGAAGCTGCTTGCGTTTAAGATATTCAGTCCCGGGAAAGGCGACGCGCTCAATTTCATGCGGCGCATGTCCTCGTCCCGTTGATACGTTCCTGCCCGGCTCCTGAGACGGACGGCCCGGAGCGCGACGCCCCGGGCCGTTGCGTGTTTATCGCCTTAGAACTCGAACTCGACGCCGAAGATCGGAAGCATGCTCCATTGCTGGACGACGTCCTGCTTCTTGTCGACTTCGTTCCAGTAGTATCCCGCGACGTTTTCTCTATTGTAGGCGTTCCACACCGAGAAGTAGATGATCATGTTGGAATTGGTGTAGTTGAACCGCCGGTCGACCCGGAGATTGAGCGAATGATAGGCCGGGTAACGCGACTCGTTCACGCGAGACTGATCGTATACGGACCGGTTGATCAGCTCCGAGGCGGGAAGGTCGAGCGGCGTGTAGGGCGCACCGCCGGCGTAAATCCAGCGGGTGCTGAATTCCCACTTCTCGTTCGGCTTGTAGCCGCCCTCGGCACTGAGGACGACCTGGTTATCGAATGTCCGGTTGCGCCAGACCCCGAGAAGGTCTTCGTACTGCGAGCGGAACCACGAGGCCGACAGCAGGCCGTAGATCCCGGCTTTGAGCTTCTTCTGCACGGTCGCCTCGAGGCCGTACGAGCGCGCCTTGCCGTCATCGCGAAGATTCGGATGGTAGAAGAAATACTCGTGGTAAACCATTTCATCGATTATGAACAGCTGCGGCTCATCGACGCACATCGGGAAATTGGAATACGCCTTGTAGTACCCCTCGACGCGGAGACGGGTGCTCTCGCTGAGCATTCGCTCCAGACCGAGGATATAGTGGTAGGCGCGCGGCGTCTTGAGGTCCCGGTTCGACTTCTGTTGCGACAGCAGCACGATCGGAACCGTCTGGATGTAGATGCCGAACGCCGCGTTGACCGTCGTTCCCTCGG
>CAYPYM010000126.1:0-7654 GCA_964414435.1 uncultured Ignavibacteriales bacterium
GCCATCATCGACGGAACGGCTGATTATCACGGTGTCAGGGGATTTTTCGGCTGGTTGGAATCAAAGACATACAAAATGCACGTACGTGTGTTTCTCTCGCGCTACCGCAGTTACAATGTTTGTCCTGCCTGTCACGGCACCCGTTTCAAGGCAGCCGCGCTCTTCTACCGTCTAAACGGCCTTCATCTGGCCCAGATCTATGCGCTGAACGTAAATGCGGCCTTAACACCCTGCCAATGCCGGCCGGAGACGATGCCGGCGCACTGCTTCTGGATGAAATCCGCGGCCGTCTTCGATACCTTTGCGATGTCGGCCTCGGCTACCTTACGCTCGACCGTCAATCCCGAACGCTTTCAGGCGGCGAAGTCCAGCGGGTGGCGCTGGCTTCGGTGATGGTGTCGGAACCGACGGTGCTGGTGCTCGACGAGCCCGATTCGTTTCTGGACGAGGCCGGCAAGCGGGCGCTGGCGACCGAACTGGAAAAACTCCGTCAGGCGATTCCGGGCATGATTCAGATTCACATTACCCAGTATCCCCAGGTTGCGGCGCGGTGCGAACGCCTGCTCGTGTTCGACCGCGGCGAGATTGCGGCCGATCGTCCGCCGCATGATATCTTCGGTAATCGCGAGTTCTGCCTGCGCACATCGCTCGGTTTCGAATCAGATGGATCCGACTCCGCGCCGTGGCCGCCGGCAGGCGCCACGAGCGACGGTGCGCACATTGTCCGCATCGGCCTCAACCGGGCGGCTTTCGGTTATCGTGGTGGGGAGGCGGTAGTCGGGCCGGTGAGCGAAACGTTTCGGGCCGGCGAGGTCACTGCGCTCGTGGGACCGTCGGGAGCGGGCAAAAGCACGCTCGGCCTTCTCCTGTGCGGGCTGCTTGAGCCGACCGAGGGAACCGTCACGTTCACCGACGAGCGGGGCGAGCAAGTCGTCCGCGATGATGCCCCCGGCCGGGTGGCGGCGATTCTTCAGCAGCCGGAGCGGCAGTTCTTCCTGCCGTCGTGCGCCGAGGAAGTCTCGTTTGGGCCGGGCAATTTCGGCCGTCCGCTGCAGGCGGCGGATGTCGCGGCGATGCTCGACGCGGTCGGCCTGGACTCGGAAACGTTTGCCGACCGCGATCCGTTCCGTCTCTCGGGCGGTGAGAAACGGCGGCTGGCGTTCGCGGCCGTGCTGTCGATGGAGCCGGGCATCGTCGTGTTCGATGAGCCGACCTGCGGGCTCGATCAGGAGGGGGTGGGGCGATTTGTCCGGCTGGCCCGTAACCTTCGCGAACGCGGGCATGGTCTGGTGATAATCACGCATGACGGTGATGTCGTCAAGGCGCTGGCCGACAGGGTCTTGTTGCTTGATGCCGACAGGCACTGTCAGGCGTTTGAAGCTTCCGCCTTTTTTGTCGACCCGGTGCGCGCGGCGGTATCGACCCCGACCTGGTCCGCCCATTCCTGAAAAAATCCCGGTTTTTTCGCGCGCTAGCTTGACGGCGGGCGCTGATCGCTTATAATGGCGTCCAGAATTCGTCGACCGTCGCCTGCAACAGGACGCGCTCGGCGATGGATGAACGGCCGCCAGGCCGAACCTTTTAAGGCGATCCGGTGAGGTCGCCAAAGGACCGAATTGTGACTGACCGCACGCACATTTGTCGTCTACCGCATTTGCATACAGGGATTCAGATATTTCTCATACCGGGACATAACGGAGGTGTCATTGCCTGCAGGAAACGATCTCATTCTCGATGAAAAGAAGATCAAGCGGGCGCTCACGCGGATTGCGCACGAAATTGTCGAGCACAACGCCGGCGCCGAATCGATCGTCATTATCGGGATTCTCACTCGGGGCGCATGGCTCGCGCGGCGTATCGCCAAAATCATCGAAGAGCTGGAGGGTGTAAAAGTACCGGTCGGGCTGATGGATATCAGCCTCTACCGCGACGACGTTCACTCGAAGCTGGACCAGCCGATTGTCCAGCGTACGGAAATTCTATTCGACGTAGTCGACCGCCACGTCATTATGATCGACGATGTCCTGTTCACGGGACGGACGGTTCGGGCGGCGCTCGACCAGATTATCGATTTCGGCCGCCCGCGCACGATCCAGCTGGCGGTGCTGGTCGACCGCGGCCATCGCGAACTGCCGATCCGGGCCGATTATGTCGGGGCGAATATCCCGACCGCCAAAAACGACCGGGTCGTGCTTGAGGTAGTCGAGAAGGAAGGTATCGACCGGGTCTACGTGATCCGCGGCGCCCGGGGCGAAGCCGCTCCGAAACCGCCGGTGGCCGAGGCGCCGGCCAAGGCGACCCCGAAGAAGAAGACCGCCGCCAAGTCGGGGAGGAAAAAATGAGCCGTCTCAGCTCCAACCATCTGCTCGGGCTTGAGGACGTGCCGCGCAAGGATATCGCGCTCATACTCGACACCGCCGACACGTTCCGCGAAGTGCTCGATCGCACCATCAAAAAGGTGCCGACCCTGCGCGGTATCACCGTGCTCAACCTGTTCTACGAACCGTCGACCCGCACCCGCATCTCGTTCGAGCTGGCCGAGAAGCGGCTTTCGGCCGACACGATCAGTTTCACCAAGGCGGGGACGTCGGTGGCGAAAGGCGAATCGCTTCGCGACACGGTGCAGAATATCGAGGCGATGAAAATCGACATGGTGGTCGTGCGGCATTCCTCTCCCGGAACGCCCTATTTCCTGACCCAGTGTGTCGACGCCAACATTATCAACGCCGGTGACGGCGCCCACGAACACCCGACCCAGGCGCTGCTCGACATGTACACGATCCGCAAGAAGTACAAAAAGCTCGATGGCCTTCGGGTCGTCCTGATCGGCGATGTCAAGCACTCACGCGTGATCCGCTCCAATATCTGGGGGCTGAAAACGATGGGTGCGTCGGTGGCCCTCTGCGGGCCGGCCACGCTGCTTCCGCGCGATATCGAGAAGTTCGGCTGCGATGTCTACACCAATCTCGACGAGGCGCTCGAGGGCGCCGATGTGGTCAACGTGATGCGCATCCAGCTCGAACGCCAGCAGTCGGGCCTGTTCCCCTCACAGCGGGAATACACCAACCTGTTCGGCATCAACAAAGAGCGACTCAAACGACTCAACAAGAATTACACCATCATGCACCCCGGGCCGATCAACCGCGGGGTGGAGATCACCAGCGAGGTGGCCGACGGCGACAAGTCGGTGATCCTCGAGCAGGTGACCAACGGACAGGCGGTCCGCATGGCCGTGCTCTATCTCCTGCGCGGCATGGAAGGAGAGGTGACTGACTGATGGCCAGCAAGAAATACGACCTCGTAATATCGGGCGGGCGCGTCATCGATCCGACCCTCGGTTTCGGCCGCGACGCCCATGTCTTCATCAAAGACGGCAAGATCGTCAAGATCGAAAAGGACACGGCGGCGATCCAGCGCGAGATCAAGACGCTCGATCCGGAGCAGACGCTCGACGCCACCGACATGCTCGTCGTGCCCGGCCTGATCGATATCCACGTGCACCTGCGCGAACCGGGCCGCGAGGACGAAGAAACGGTCGAGACCGGCTGTCGGGCCGCGGCCGCCGGCGGCTTTACCTCGATCTGCTGCATGCCAAACACCACGCCGCGGATCGACAACCAGGAAACGGTCATGTTCGTGCAGGACCGGGCCAAGACTGCCGATGCCCGCGTTTATGTGATCGGCGCGATCACCAAAGGCTCCCAGGGAACCGAACTGTCCGAGATCGGTGATCTGGTCAAGATGGGCGCGGTGGCGATTACCGATGACGGCACCTATCTGCAGAACGCCGAGGTCATGCGGCGGGCGCTCGAATACGCCCGCATGTTCGATATCCCGGTGATGCAGCACGCCGAGGACCAGCAGCTCTGCCAGGCTGCGATCATGAACGAGTCGTACGAGTCGACCCGGCTCGGCCTTCGCGGCGCTCCGGCGGTCGCCGAGGAGATCGCGGTCCTGCGCGATATCGCGCTCGCCCGCATGACCGGCGGCCGGCTGCATATCCAGCACATCACCACCCGGCGGGCGGTCGAGGCGGTGCGCCAGGCCAAGAAAGAGGGGATTCACGTCACGGCCGAGGCCACCCCGCACCATCTCGTGCTCACCGATGCGGAGATCGGCAAGGAGTTCAATACGAATCTCCGAGTGAATCCGCCGCTGCGCACCGAGGAAGATCGGCTGGCCGTGATCGAAGGGCTGGTCGACGGGACGATCGACTGTATCGCATCGGATCATGCACCGCACTCCGAGGAGGAAAAGGACTGCGAATTCGATCTGGCGCCCCCCGGCATGATCGGTCTGGAGACGACCCTCGGCCTGATCAAGACGTACCTGATCGACAAAGGGTACCTGAGCTGGGCCGATGCGATTCAGAAGATGACGGCCAACCCGGCCCGGATTCTCGGCCTGCCGGGCGGTACACTCGCACCCGGTTCACCGGCCGATATCACCATTATCGACCCGGACAAAAAGTGGACCGTGAAGGTCGAGAAGTTCCGGAGCATGTCGAAGAATTCGCCGTATATCGGCTGGAAGCTGAACGGTCAGGTGGCGACGACGCTGCTGGGCGGCCGGGTGGTGTACAGCCGGTAGGTCCTGGTGTTTGGTTAGATTCCGACCGGCAGGTGGCACGCCGCCCCCGCGGCGCAGCACCTGCCGCACCCGGCGGGTGATTTTCTCTGGCGCGAGTGGAACGTCTACATTGTACCCTGAGCGGCAGATGTCCTCATCCCCCGCCGGCCAGGCGTCTCGGCTCCGGCAATTCTTGTTGCACAGCCGCAATCCGGCTCCATACCTTTTCTCAGCCAAAAAAGGTGCAGTTGCAAGACTGCTCAACGGTAAGGGAGAGATTAATCATGTGGAAGAAAATTGCCCTGATCGGCATAGCCCTGACCGCGATCCTGTGTGTCGGGTGCTTTGATTACGCCGAGGAAATGGTCATCAACGACAACGGTTCGGGTACGATCCAGATGCATTTTGCGATGGACAAGACGTACCTGAAGGCGATCGAGAAGATGACCAGGGAGATGGCCGAGGCGATGGGCGGCGAAGCCGGGGATATGGACACGCCGACCCCCGGATTCTCGCGCGACGAAATCGAAAAGGCGCTGGCGACCGGGAACTCGGGTGTGAAGCTGATCTCGTTCGATACCTCCGAGACCGAGGACGCCTCGATCTGGGATATGAAATTCTCGTTCGACAATGTGAACAATGTCTATGCCGCGATCGAGGCCATTCAGAGTAATGAGGAGGACGCAGCCGACGACACCTCCGAACCGGGCGACGACGAGGACATGCCGCAGGTGGTGTTCACGAAACAGGCCGACGGCACCTGGCTGTTCGAGCGCCCGCTGAATGACGGCGACGAGATGTCGGGCATGGCGGGTGACATGGACATGGCCGACAGCGAAGCGGACCACCTCGACGAAGACGACATGTACGGCGACAGCGACGTCGATGACGAGATGGGCGACAGTGATGTCGAGACCGGTGATGCCGCCGATGACGGCGACGAGGCGGATACCGAGGGGATCGACGAATTCGCCGAGGGAATGCAGGCGATGTTCGGGAACATTGGCAACCACACGATCAAGATGACCGTGACGTTCCCCGGCGAGGTGATCGAGTCCAACGCGACCAGTGTCGACGGCAGCACCGCGACCTGGGAGTACAAACTGGCCGACTGGGCCACCGCCGTGAAAAACATGCGCGCCGTGATCAAGAAGTAGGACGATTTCGGCGCCATCCCGACAGACCAAAGCGGCCGGATCGAATGATCAGGCCGCTGAGTTATGGGGACCGGTCAGGAAAGTCACATCGACTGTCGTTGCGTGCGAACGTAGTGCGCCAACGGTTTTTTTTTGGTTGCGTGACGAAATAGACTGGGATTATCTTTATTTTACCGTATGGCAGACGAATCGAAAAATGAATCGGCCGGCAACGGGAGACACCACGCCGATGCCGGAACGCTGCGCGCAGCCCACGACGTACTCGAAGGTAAGAAGGGGACATCGCGGCTGAAACGGCTGCTGCCGTTTCTCGGACCGGCCTTCATCGCCAGCGTCGCTTATGTCGATCCGGGCAACTTCGCCACCAATATCCAGGGCGGCGCCCAGTTCGGTTACACCCTTCTCTGGGTAATCGTTGCATCCAACCTCATGGCGATGCTGATCCAGACCCTTTCGGCCAAACTGGGTATCGCCACCGGACAGAATCTCGCCGAACTCTGCCGCAACCAGTTCTCGAAGCCGACCGTCTGGACCATGTGGTTCCTGATGGAGCTGGTGGCGATTTCGACCGACCTGGCCGAATTCCTCGGCGCCGCGCTGGGATTTAATCTCCTGCTCGGGATCCCCCTTTTCGCCGGGGCGATCCTGACCGCGATCGCGACGTTCCTCATTCTCGGCCTCGAACGCTACGGATTCCGCCGCCTCGAGGCGGTGATCACCTCGATGGTGGCGATGATCGCGATCGCCTATCTCATCGAGTCGATTATCGACCAGCCCGACTGGGGCGGTGTGCTCTATCATTCGTTTATGCCGAGTCTCCCCGGCCCGCAAGCGGTTCTGCTGGCGACGGGCATTCTCGGGGCGACCGTCATGCCGCATGCAATTTTCCTCCACTCGGCACTCACCCAGGGCCGTATCAAGGTACGTAGTCCGGAAAAGTTGAAGAAACTGTTCCGGTTTCAGATATACGATGTCTTGATCGCGATGGGACTCGCGAGCCTCGTCAACATGGCGATCCTGATCATGGCTGCCGCGACCTTCCACCGGCACGGGATGACCGAGATCGGTACGATCGAAGACGCTCATCGCACACTCCAGCCGCTTCTCGGATCCGCGGCAAGTGCGGTCTTTGCGATCTCGCTACTCGCTTCGGGCCTGTCGTCATCGACCGTGGGCACCTCGGCCGGGCAGGTCATGATGCAGGGGTTCCTGCATCGGCATATTCCGGTGTGGGTGCGGCGGCTGGTGACGATGATGCCGGCGCTCTTCGTGATCGGTGCCGGGTTCGACCCGACCCGGACCCTGGTGATGAGCCAGGTGGTGCTCAGTTTCGGTCTGCCGTTTGCGATTATCCCGCTGGTGCTGTTCACGAGACGGCGGGACTTGATGGGCGTGCTGGTGAACTACAAGCTGACGACGGTCGTTATAAGCGTCATCGCCGGCTTAATCATAGCACTCAACGTCTACCTGTTGTATCAGACGTTATTCATAGGATAGGAGCGTGCTGAAGCATTTACTGGTCCCATTGGATGGATCCCGACTGGCCGAGTCGGTGCTGCCGGCGGCGAAATACCTCGCCGATCGGTTCGGCGCCTGGGTGACGCTCGTCCACGTGATCGAAAAGAACGCCCCGGGCGAGGTCCACGGCGATACGCACCTCCAGACGCCGGAGCAGGCCGAGGCGTACCTGGCCGAGCTGGCCTCGAAATCGTTCTCGCCGGAGACGAAGGTCGAATACCACGTGCACACGGCCGAGGTCGACAATGTCAGTCGGAGTATCGTTGACCACGCCGGCGAATTCGAGACCGATCTCGTGGTGATGTGCACCCACGGCAAAGGGGGGCCGCGCGAGTGGATCTTCGGCACGATCGCCCAGCAGATCGTCAATTCCGGGCGCACCCCGGTGATGCTTATTCCTCCGGCCGACG
>CAYPYM010000127.1:0-7649 GCA_964414435.1 uncultured Ignavibacteriales bacterium
TTGTGACATTTGATCTTCCCCCACTTCATAATTCACGGTCGATGGTCTTAATGGCGTTATCAATCTCAGCCTGATCGGCTTTCAACTGATCAACATCGTTAAAACCTTCGTTGGCCGCGTGAATGGCCAGTTCTCTCATCGAGATCAACAGGTTGTTGATTTCGTTGAGAGCGCCCTCGGCCGTCTGCACCATGCTGATCGAACCTTCGGAGTTGTCGATCGCGCGGTTGAGGCCGGCGATCTGCGCCCGGAACTGTTCCGAGATTACCAGGCCAGCCGGGTTGTCGGCGCCCTGGTTGATACGGTAGCCGGACGACAGCTTCTGCATCGATTTCTGCAGAGCGCTGTTGGTGCTCACCAGGTTCCGATGAGCGTTCAGTGCGGCGAGGTTGTGGTTAATGCGAAGTGACATACGTCATCCTCCTTGAAGCCATGTGGGGTATCCCTACCCCGTTTTATAGCATATAGGTCTTTTCACGAGTTCGTCACTTCCCATGTCCAATTCACTGGTCGATCCTGACCGTTCTGCTAACGTGGACATTTCGTCCTCTTCGACTGCCCTCCTTAATGTCTGTCCGTCGGGTTGTTACGCGGTCATTCTTACATAGAAGAATCATCGGCATTTTTCTAGCCGACTTAACGGATCAGTCCGGTTTGTGACCGAAATTGCCCGATGGCTAAGTTTTTTTTCAGGCCCGGGATACCGTCTCCAGAAGCTCGGTCAGGCGCTTCTGAGCGGCCGGGTGACTCGGTTCGAGCTCGAGCACCCTCCGGTAGCCGACAATTGCCGAATCCCTATGGCCCATAAGGAGATAGCACTCCGAGAGGCTGAACAGCGCCGAAGCGTCGCGCGGATTCGCCTGTAAGCACTTCTCATAGAAGGGGATAGCTATGTCGTAATCGCCCCGACGGGCGTGCAGATCACCCACCAGCCGCACGATATCGAGCTGATCGGGGGCCGATTCGACATACTGCTCCAGCGCCACCAGAGCTTCCTGCACCCGGCCCAGCTGGACTCGGGCCAGGCCGAGATTCCGAAGGGCGAGGGCGGGCGCGGCGGGTGATTCGGCCGCGGTCCGATAGAATTTCTCGGCCTCGGCATACTGCGCCACCTTATAAAGGCAGCCGCCGAGATCATTGTAGAGCGCGGGGTCGGTCTCTCCCCGGTCGATAAGGCTGCGATACAGCCTGGCGGCGTCGTGGTAACGGCCGATCCTGAAATAGGCCTCGGCCAGATGGCGGGCGATCGGCTGCCCCGATGGGTCGGCTTCGGCGCAGCGGTCGAGGAACCACTCGGCCTCGGTGGTCTTCCCGATCTGTTCGAGCTTGTTGGCGTGCCGGACGGCAACGGGGTCGCCGGGGGCGACGTTGTCGAGCGCCTGCCGAACGAGACGGTCCCCGGCAGCGTCGTCACCAAAGCGGTAGGCGAGGAGTGCCCGGCCGACCGCGGCATCGTGCGCGGAGGGGCTGCCTTTCAACTGACGGTCGAATCGGTCGGCCGCCTCGGTGTAACGCCCGCTCTGAAGGTGGGCATAACCGAGACGGGTGTTGGTATCGATGAAGTCGGGGACGGATTTCACGACCGCTTCGAATTCCCGCTCGGCGGCCGCCCAGTCCTGTCGGCGTTCGGCGATGAGGCCGAGACCGTAGCGGGCATGGTGGCGGCTGCGGGGATGGACGACAATTATATCTTCGGTCTCTCGCGACTCGTCGTAGGCGGCCTGCGTATCGAGATAACGGCGGAAATACCGCTCAGAGCGGTCGAGCCGGTCGAGACGCAGGTAGATGTTGCCAAGCAGCAGGATCGGGTCGAGATAGTCATCTTTGTAGTCGAGCACGTTGAGGGCGTAGTTTTCCGCCGCCTCGTATTTGCCGGTCAGGAAGTGGGCCATGGCCAGTTGCTGCAGCGCCATCAGGTGGATGTGGCGTTCGCCCCGTCGGTTCGGGTCGGTCAGTTCCATCGCCCGGCGGGCGGCATCGATGACGCGGTTCGGATTGTCGGGGTGGGTGTCGAGTCCAAGCCCGAGAATCACCTGGGCGTAGTTGAAGAGCGCGAAGGCGTTGTCGGGATTCTCGGCGAGTTGCCGGTCGAGCAGGGCGATCGTGCGTTCGGCCTTGGCCCGGAGCTTGTCGGGCGACAGGCCGTAACCGAGGTGCTTGATCGTCGCGGCGGTACGAAGGACCGGCTGCGACGGATCTATCTTCAGTTGGTTATGAACGATTCCTTCATAACGCAGGCCGAGTTCGCGACGGAACAGGCGGATCGACGGCAGGAAGGTGACCTGCTCCTCGAACTTGCCGCCGACATTGAGTACGTTGACGGCTATGATGTCGGCCTCGTGTTCGGCCAGGTGGCGCTGGAGCGGCGGGATGTCGGCGGCGGTCATGCGTTCATCGGCATCGATAATGAGGATCCAGTCGCCGCCGGCCTGATCGATCGAGTAGTTGCGATGTTTGGAAAAGTCGCCTTCCCACGGCTGATGGAAGACGCGGGCGCCATAGCTCTCGGCGATTTCTACCGTTCGATCGGTGGAGCCGGTATCGACAACGATGATTTCGTCGACCCAGTCGCGGATCGAATCGAGGCAGCCCGGCAGCAGTTCTTCTTCGTTCTTGACGATCAGGCAGGCGGAGACTTTTTCGCCGGTGCGCATCGACTCGGACAGCAGACGCAGTTCATGCACCTGCAGGCAGTGGCGCAGGCCCTCGGCGACGGTCACGCGGGCCTTGTCCGGCTGCTCGGTATGATTGTAGAGATTGGCCAGATTCAGGTACGGCAGGTGATTGGTCGGATCGGTTGCGATGGCCTGTTCGAACCACCCGGTCGCGACCGGGGTGTCCTCGAGATCGTAGGCCACCGAGCCGAGGAAGTTGTACACCTGGGCGAGGAAGGCGTGGGTCGACGCCAGGTAGCGGGCCCGATCTTCCTCCGCGGTGGTGCGCCAGGCGCGGACAAAGGCCTCGGCCGACTCGACCGCCTGCCCCCATTCGCGCAGCGATAGATGGACAAATGAAAGGACAAAGAGGGCGTCGAGCGATTCCGGGGCGCGTTCCAATTCGAAACGGGCGAACCGTTCGGCCTCGATATATTCGTTGCGGTGAGCGTGGCCGTAGGCGGTGAAGCGGTCGAAGAGGCTGAGCTGAAGTGAGTCCGTGATCGATTCGCGGTCGACTCCGTCCAATGCTTCGATAACCTTCGCCTCGGCGTCGTTCCGGAGGTAAAATTCGCACAGACGGAGGCGGGCGCCGATATCGGACGGATTAGCTTCCACGGCGGCGACAAGGCTCTCGGCGGAGACGGTTTGCCCGCGGCGGGTAGTCTTCCGCGTCGGCCGCGGTTTGGTCTTACGGTATACCTTTCGTTTGCTCATGTCCGTCGCACCTTATCAGACTGGGGGTGGTGGGCACGGCCGGCGAACGTCTCGGCGAGGACGGCCGAAGTTTTCCGGCAGGTGTCCTCGAGGGCGTAGCGCTCCTCGATGTAGCGGCGGTTGCGCTGCGCCAGTTCCTTCCGATCGGCGCCTTCGAGATACTTGAGCAGAGCGAGGCAGCGATCGGGATCGTCGAACAGGAAATCGTGCGGGTAGACGTTCGACGCGCCGAACCAGTTGTGGACCAGCGGGAGCAGCCCGGACGCCATTCCCTCGGCGATCGAGTAGTGGAACGACTCGAACAGCGAGGTTGAAATGACGAAGTCCTTGTCGGCGTACCAGGCCGGCATGTCATCGATCCAGCCGTCGAAGGTGACCGGCAGGGGGTTGTTTTTCAGGAAATGCTCGAAGTAAAGCTCGAAGCGGCTGTCCTGGAACTGGCCGGCGATATGAAGCGAGTATTCGGGGTCGTACTCGTGAATCTTCTTGAAGCAATAGAGCAGCAGGGCCGGATTCTTCTTGTAATTAATGTAGCCGACCGAGGCGATCTTCTTCCCCGCCTTCTTCTTTGGCGGGATCGAAAACTTGTGAAGGTCAACGCCGTTGGGGATGATTGTTTTGGGCGTCCGGCAGGTGACCTGACGTTCGAACAGCTCGCGGACGGAATCGTTGACGAATATGAGGCGGTCGACCTTGCTCCAGTCGACCTGCGACGGCAGGTCGGTGAAGGCTTCATAGCTGTGGAGGCGGCAAACGATCGGGCAGGTTTTGGGCAGACGGGTCGCCTGCACGAGGAGATCGTCGCACCACTCGAACCAGGCGAGATCGGCCCAGTCCATCATCTCGCGGACGCGGTCCGGCGCAGGGCGTTCCATGAGGCGGACATCGTTTTCGACATCGAGATAGGGGACGATATCGTTCAGGAAGCTGGCGTAGTTAGCGAAAACGGCGATCTTGCGGCCCTTTACGCCGGCGCCCGGCTCGAAGGCGGTGATACGTTCCATTTCATGGATGGCGCCGCGCGGTTTGTTGTCGCCGAGGGAGGTTTCAAGAGTGCGGCAGCAGCTCTCGATATGTTCGAGCGACTGGCTCGATACGCCGGCGAGTTTGCGATTGGCCGCGAGAATATCGAGCGCTTTCGGTTCGAGGCGCTGCTGTACCGCAAGATCGGTGACGTTACGCCGGACCTGGTCGTAGTTGGGGTCGATCTTGAGGGCGCGGGCGTAGGCATCAAAGGCGTCATCGAATTCGAGCCGTCCGGCCAGCACCACCCCGAGATCGTTGTGGAGCGACGCGTTTTCCGGATGGCACAGGATGAGGTGTCGGAGCACATCGCCGGCACGTTCGAGGCGGCCGTTCTGGATTTCGACCAGCGCGAGGTTGAAGTTGGCGTCGAAATTGTCCGGTTCATGACGTACGGCCCGCTCGAAGTGGCGGGTGGCCTCGTCCTGGCGCTCGAGGGTCAGGGCGATCAGCCCGGCCGTGATGCTGGTTTGGGCGTCGGCGCGGATCGTCTCGGCGAGGCGCGACACGAACGGGTAGGCCGCCGGCAGATCGTTTCGCTGGAGATACTGATTAGCCAGACGCAGAAGGTCCCCCGGTTGGCAGGTATCGGCCGTAATCGGTCTGGAGTTTGATCGGGAGGGTGTACCGGACATGACGAATTCCTATTTCTTCGCGTTGTTCGCAGGTGGAGCGTCCGTCCCTGGACGCCGCTGTCTATCGGGCCGCGCAGCGCGGCGGGAAACGGTCTACACGCCGACGGTCTCGCGCGGGCGGGTCCGGGGCGCGGTGTCGCCGACCGGGGCGTCCATCAGGCGATGGTTGACCTGGTACTCGGAGTTGACCAGCACGAGCTGCTTGGCGTTGTTATTCTCCGTGTTGATCACGATCGGCCCCTGGAGGTTGACCGAGATGTCGCGCGGATTTTCGGGCACGGTGACGATGACGTAGGTTTCGACGCCGGCGACATCGGTGATGCACAGATCGCCGACTTCCTTGGCGTGGACCTCGATCCGGTAGTCCGGGAAGAACGTCACCGGGTTGACAACAATGAAGGCCAGGTCGGGTCGTTCGACCGACTGCAGCCACATGAACGGATGGAACTCATCCTGTTCGACCAGGAAAAACGTTTCGATCTCTTCGAAGCCGAGGATCGGTTTCTGCATTCTCAGCAGTTTTTCCTCGGGCACCTCGATCGGGCCGAATCGTTCCGTTTGAACCAGCATAAAACCTCTTCCTCTTCGCTTAACCCAGGAAGTCCAGTAAGCTTGGTTGAATGATTTTGGCGCTCGCCATGAGCGACGATTTATAGTTATTCTCGAACGTTGCCAAGTCGGTGACCAGCTGGGTCAGGTCGGCATCCTCGGTCTGGCTGAGCAGATCGGTGAAGCTCAGGTCGAGATCGGTCAGGCGGCTGTGGGTATCCTCGAGGCGGATATCGCGCGCGCCCACCGACGCCCGCACGTTCAGCAGGTGCTGCATGCCGTCGTCCATGTTCTGGAGCAGCAGGCCGGTCCCCTCCTGGTCGTCGGCCCGGAGCGTCTGGGCGAGCAGCATGATCGAGCCCATGATGTCGCTCGAACCCCAGAGGCCCATTTCCTTGGCGACACGTCCATCAGCCTCATCCTTGATGATCAGCGAGCGGGTGTCGTCGTTGTTGACGATCTGGATACCGCGGCCGCTGTCGTTGAGCGAGGCGGTGATGTCGAGGCCGCAGGAGTTGATCGTGTCGATCATGTCCTGCACGGTGACGATGCTCGGGTCGGAGAGGTCGATCGTGCGGGTGAGGTCGCCGTGGTTGATCGTAATCCGTCCGGCCTCAATGCCGAGACCGTGATTGAGGTCGGCGACGTTATTCGTGGTGAGCAGTTGCGGATCGAGGTCGGAACCGGAGTAGTCGCCCTCGATATCGGCCAGCAGGCCGAGATCGGCGGCGGTGCTGCCGGTGGTTTCGGTGATCGAGAACCCGGCTTTCGGCTGAAGATCGGTGCCGACCAGAGTCGGGCCGATTTCGCCGACGATGCCGAGATCGATCGCGGTCGATTCGTCGGGGGTGGTGTCATTGATCTGAAGACCGAGCACGCCGGAAGCGTCGTTGATTTCAAGACCGGTGCCGGCGGCGGCGAGGCCCATGGTGACCTGGGGATAGCCGGCGGCCGACATCTGGTCATTGAACTTGGTGATGATATCGCCGACCGTTTCGCTGCCGGACAGATCGACATTGACGTTCACCCCAAGGCCGTCTGATACGAGGATCTGCCCCGGTTGGAGGTCGATGCCGTTGCCGCTTCTGAGGCGGGATACCGGCGTCGCGGTCGAAATGAGACCGGTCTCGGACGTGTCGAGCAGCAGGTTGTTGCCTTCCTCGCCGAGCTTGGCGGTCATGTTGGTGATGCCGGCGGCGGCGAGCTGAGTGTTGATCGCAGTGATCGCGTCGTCAACCGTAGTCGCGCCGGTGAGGTCGATCGTAGCCGAGATGCCGAGCACGTTGTCGGTGACGACGAAGGCGCCGGCGGTCTGGTCGATGCCCCCACCGTTGTGCAGGTCGGCCAGGAGCGTCGAGCCGGTGACGCCGACATCGAGATCGGCGTCCTTTCCGAGCGGCCCGAGCGGCTTGAGAAAGACGTAGGAGCCGGTCAGGTTGACGGTCATGCGGGCCGAGGATTCGATCTGGTAATCGATCTTGCCCTGGTCGCCCCGGTAAACGACGCCGGTGGCCGACGCCGACAGGGATTTGTCGGTGGTGCGGTGGCCGGAGAAGATATAGCGTCCCTCGAGTTCGCCGTTTGAGAGCTGCATGAGGCGGTCGAAGATCGAGTCGACTTCGGTGGCCGAGCCGGCCCGGGTGACGTCGTCGTAGACGCCGTTGGCCATCGCGACGGCGATTTCCTTGGCGCTGGAGACGAGGTCTTTGCTGTCGCCGAGGATGCTGTCATAGCTCTGCATCCACGACTGGGCCTGTTCGATGTTGGCGCGGTACTGGGTGTTTTTGGCCAGTTCGGTGCGGTAGCCGAGATCGCGCTGGATACCGATGGGGTCGTCCGACGGCTTGTTGATCCGTCGTCCCGACGACATCGACGTCTGGAGTTTCAGGAATCGGGACAGCGATCTCTGCATGTTGAACACGACCGTGTTGTTGATCATGTTGTTGGATATTCGCATCGCCTCAATCCTCCGCGGTCCGGCCGGTCCGCGTCAATGCTTGTTGGAATCGGGCCGGTCGTCCGGCTTGCGATTCGGCGGATGAACGGGCCGGAACCGGTGCGGCCGGCGGAG